>CAYSLG010000014.1:0-16874 GCA_964431935.1 uncultured Gammaproteobacteria bacterium | reverse complement strand
GTCTTTATCAATAAACTTACGCACGAACTGGAAAAATTCACCAAGCCGTTTGCGCCCCGCCAGATTATTTACCGGGCAACGGATTTTAAGACCAACGAATACCGCAATCTTGAAGGAGGGAAAGCGTATGAACATGCGGAAGAAAATCCCATGCTCGGATTCCGCGGCGCATACCGTTATATCGCCAATGAAGATGTGTTTGCCATGGAGCTTGAGGCGATAAAACAGATCTGGAAAAAAGGGTACAATAACCTGCATCTTATGATTCCTTTTATCCGTACAACATGGGAATTTATCAAAGTCCGCCAGATTGTTGAGCGATACGGTATGTTTGAACTTCCCGGATTCAAGCTGTGGATCATGGTGGAAGTCCCCTCGTGCGCCTTAGGCTTGGAGGAATTTATCAAAGTGGGAGTTGATGGCGTATCAATCGGCACAAACGATCTTACTATGATGCTTATGGGGGTTGACCGCGATAACGAAGAGGTTGCGCCGGTGTATGATGAGCGCCAGCCGGTTGTCATGTCGGTTCTTGAGCATATTGTCAAAACATGTTCAAAACACGGCATAACCTCGTCAATCTGCGGACAGGCTCCGTCTGATTATTCCGAAATCACCGAGATGCTCGTTCGCTCCGGCATCACCAGCCTTTCCGTCAACCCTGACGCGATAGACCGCACCCGGCAATTGGTATATGATATAGAGAAGAATTTGTTTGAAAGTATTTCAAAAAAACAAACGGCTGCAAGAGTATAAAAACCTAAAACCTACCATAAAAGAATAAATTATAAGATAAAAACTTTAATTTCTTACTTTAGAGTTCCTTATCGCTCTATTTGCCTCAACATTCCACCTCCGAAGTGAAATGGAGTGTCAGGACAATCTATAATATATACTCCAACTACGCACGATTTCACCCGATATAAAAATCTTTTTTTGGTAAGTTATGCTATAATAGCGCGATGCAAGAAGCCAAAAATAAAAATTTTCTCACTTCAGTTGATTGGCACTCAACTGATCCTGAAACCGGAATGGTTTCTTATGGTAGTTTTGACCCTAACGGATTTTTTCAAAGATATGATACTCTTGTATCGTTAGAAGCACAAAATTTAGTTCACAAACAAAGAAGTGTTTTAGTAAAAGTCTCGCATCCTAATAACGGAGAACATGGACATAAAATAAATACCAGTTTAACTATTATCCAATCAGAGCCAACAAAAGGAAAAGCTACGATAGTTTATTTTCAAAAAGAAAGAGAAGAAAATGGTCGTTCTCGTCTCAGTTATTCCATTGTTTTTACCCCCGAAATAGGAGTAAGCAATAAATCGTTTAAAGTAAAATTTGAACAAGATGGAAGGTTGTCGGAAATTGAGCTATCAGCTTTTCCGGAAACAACAGATTTGCTGAGGTATCAAGCGATGCATTATGAAAAAAGAAACAACACAATTCGATCGCAGGACCTTGAAAAAAATTTAAGAGAACTTGCCGTAATTTTCAAAAGAATGGGTCCTGATTTTATTTTTCAATGTGAAAATGCTGGCAGATCAACAAAAAGAATTAAAAAAAAGACAAAAGGGAAAATCCATCTTTCTCACCATGCTGTTGAAGATATATTAACACCATCAGAAATGAAATTCTTTTTTGGTTCACTTCTTGCCTTGCAACAAAATGAACATATTTCC
The DNA here is from genome assembly GCA_964431935.1 of uncultured Gammaproteobacteria bacterium. GTDB lineage: Bacteria > Patescibacteriota > Microgenomatia > UBA1406 > GWC2-37-13 > CAYSLG01. Next base: position 15,192 of record CAYSLG010000014.1, on the reverse strand, counting down.
TACGAAGATATTGTATCCCAATGTCTTCTAGACAGTTATCTTAAGCCTATGCATATGGTTACTTTTAAAGTATTTCCGCATTTTAATGTCTTATCTGTTGAAAAAAGCTTTGGAATAAAGTATCAAAAAGAATCTATGCTTCCATTTTCAGGTGAAAGTAAGATTATAACGGTACCATATATTATCACTCCTTTTGTCTTTGACGAATCAAATAAAAAATTCTGTGCATTGAAAATACAATCAATTGATTGGGCAATTTCAAGGGTAGGAAAAGAAAAAATTACAGAAATTCCCGGCATATTAGGAGATGGAGAACTGCTTACTATTCCTTTTTCAATTGATACAGAAGCATTATTTCAATTTGCAACCGATCCTTCAAATAAAAATTGGCTCAGCATCGCCAATACAATACCGTTGTTGTACCATCCCAAACAACGCATTATCCATTAAATTTGTAATTTCCTCTTCCATCTTTTCCTGTTTTTTGGTATCCTCAAACTATGGCCGTTATTAAAAAAATTCATGCATACGAGATTATAGATTCCCGCAGTTTTCCAACCATTGAAGGAAGACTTGTTCTTGATAATGGCATAGAGGTCACAACCTCTATACCGGCAGGAGATTCTATCGGTAAATACGAAGCACTTGAATTGCGCGACAACGACAAAAACCGTTTTGACGGCATGGGTGTTCTTCAGGCGGTTTCCTATATCAACGATCTTATCGGACCCAAACTCACCGGCGTTTCCCCTTCCCGTCAAAAGGAAATTGACGAGTGGCTCATACAAGCCGACGCAACAAAAAACAAAAATCGCCTTGGAGCAAACACTATTCTTACCATTTCCCAACTTCTTGCAAAAGCAGCGGCGGCGGAACTGCGGCAATCTCTCTTTTACTATCTTAACAATCTTTATAAAATATTATTTAAAGATTCTATTAAAATAGAAAAAATTCCCACACCGATTTTCAATATTATTAACGGCGGGAAACATGCAAACAACAATTTGGAAATTCAGGAATTTCAAGTTATTCCTACATCTTCACTTACCTTTGAAAAGGCATATCAAACCGGTGTTGAATTATTCCATGAATTAAAAAGGGTGCTTGTATACCGTAATGCCAATATTTCAGTCGGCGACGAGGGCGGTCTGACTCCGAATTTTCCCACCAATATTGATGCTCTTGAAGTTATCACCGAAACAATTACCCAACGCGGTCTCAAGCCGGGTATTGACGTATTTCTCGGTTTGGATATGGCAGCCTCCTACTTTTACAAAGATCAAAAATACCATATTAAAGATTTGCCGCATTCACTCTCAAGCGACGAGTACCTGAAATTTCTCCAAAATCTCATAAAAAACTATTCTCCTCTTATCATTGAAGACCCGCTGGATCAGGATGCCTGGGGAGATTGGAAAAAACTCAATGAATTTATAGCAGACCGGGTATATCTTGTCGGAGACGATCTTCTTTCCACCAATAAAGAACGCTTGGAAAACGCAATCAGAGATAAAGTCTGCTCTACCATTCTCATCAAACTGAATCAGCTCGGCACGGTTACGGAGACTCTACAAGTTATAGACACGGCACGAAAAAATAATTTCAATTATGTCGTATCTCATCGTTCCGGTGAGACGAACGATACGTTTGTTGCGGATTTTGCAGTGGCGGTACAGGCGGATTTTGTAAAATTCGGCGCCCCATCCCGCGGCGAACGTGTTGCAAAATATAATAGGTTGTGGCAGATTGAGAGAGAAGAAATCAGTATTAAGTATTAAGTATAAAGTATTTAGAGAACAAGCTCATATTTATTTTGCTTTATACTTCATACTTTATACTTTATACTATTCTCCATGATCGGCAAAATAAAAGGAAAGCTTTTGGAAATAGAGGGAAACACGGGCCTTATAGAAACAACAGGCGGAATTTCATACAATGTTTTTCTTACTCCTTCCGTTATAACCGGCGTCTGCTTGAATGATTCTGTTGAGCTATATACACATCTGCAGGTTCGCGAAGATGCTTTAACTCTATTTGGTTTTGAATCAAAAGAGCAGTATTCTTTTTTCAAACTCCTTCTTTCCGTTTCCGGAGTCGGACCAAAAACCGCCTATGCAATTATATCCAACTCAAAAGTCCATGAATTATATGAAGCTGCGCGCAGCCAGCAGATAGACCATTTTTCCCGCATACCCGGAGTCGGAAAAAAAACAGCTATGAAAATAGTCCTGGAAATTTCACAGAAACTCAAACAAGATATTGATATGGGAGTTTTTCAGGTGTCAGATGAAGATAAAACCGCAATAGACGCCCTTGTTTCTCTTGGATTTAAGAGGCATGATGCAAGACAAATCGTTGGGAAAATGGATAATACTCTATCAACTGAAGAAAAAATTACCGAGGCATTAAAACAAATCCCTTCTTCTTCAAAAAAACTATAATATAATAGTATCAGAAATGTCACAAGACCAAAAAGACAACAATCTGCGTCCTGCAACTCTTGCCGAATATATTGGCCAAAAAACAATTATACAAACATTGCGCCTTTTCCTTGATGCGGTTAAAAAACGCGGAGTTTTATCCGAACACGTTTTATTTTACGGTCCTCCGGGTATTGGAAAAACAACGCTTGCCTATATTATCGCCAATGAACTGCAGGGAGATATAAAAATTACCTCGGGAGCTGCTATCCAGAAAACCGGCGATCTTGCTGCGATTCTAACAAATCTTAAAGATCATGACGTGTTATTTATTGATGAAATTCATCGGCTCCCCAAGCCTGTTGAAGAAATGCTGTATCCTGTCATGGAGGAATACAACCTTGATATTATTATCGGCAAAGGCCCTTCGGCACGAACCGTTCGCCTTCCTGTTCCGAAAATTATCATTATTGGTGCGACAACGCGTTTGGCGCTTCTTTCTGCTCCTCTTCGCGACCGATTTGGACTTATTTTGCGCCTTGATTACTATACCATTGATGAAATGGTAAAAATTATCAAGCGCTCTTGCAACCTGCTTCATATTCCTATTTCCGAACAGGCAGCGCGGGATATTGCCATAAGATCGCGAAGAACACCAAGGCTTGCCAACAGAATCCTGAAGCGGGCGCGCGACGTTATTGAGGTGGAAAAATTGCCGGTAATAGATGAAGAGCTTCTAAAAAACCTGTTTCATCTGCTTGAGATTGACCATGCGGGTTTGACGATGATTGACATGAAATACCTGCAGCTTCTTGGAATAAAATTTCAAAATGCTCCTCTGGGTGTTGAGACCATTGCATCCTCTCTCTCGGAAGACCGTGGGACGATTGAGGAATTTATTGAGCCGTATCTGTTGCAGATCGGGTTTATCAAAAAAACATCTCGGGGCAGAGTTCTCACTCCCAAAGCTCTCAAACATCTGGGTATTTCTCCCAAAAACCCCGTGGAACAGGGAAGGCTCGTTTGATATAATAAGTCAGTATTCAGTATTCAAAAAAAGATCTGGGCGAGTGGCGAAATTGGCATACGCGTAGTCTTGAGGGGGCTATGGAGCAATCCGTGGGGGTTCAAGTCCCCCCTCGCCCACCAAAAAAAATTTAGGAGGTTTCCCGCGAAAGCGGGATTAACCAGCAGTAATTCCTCACTACGTATCGGAAACTGTTGGTTGAACAAGTCCTCTTCCCGACACTAAGAAAAAATTTCAGGAGGCTTTACAAAGAAGTTTATAATATTCTTCTTGGTTCTACGAAGTTTTGAGTATTGGAAGAATATATGACAATAACATCAGCAGGAACTTCTGGTTCTCCTTCTTCTGGTTTTTTTATGAGTCTTTGATATAATCCAGCTACAAAATCTTCTGCCAATTCAGGCTCAAGTTTTACTGTATCTGCTATTTCAGGCGTAATCACAACAGAATCAGGTGAGGAAAAAACCGATTTTACATAATTAGGAATTTCATTGATTTGTAGAAGATTATGTATAAATAAAGTGGCAATGTTTGGGTTTTCCGCATCTTTAAACATTACAGGAACGGTTGGATCTATCTCACCGTTAATTTTTCCTTTGGCATCGGGAACAAATAAAACTCGCAAATGTGGACCTTGTATTTGGGGCGTTTCGTTTATTGGGTTATCCTTCAAAAAAGCAGTAGTGATTGATGAACCTCCAGTCATCCTTGTAATTCTTACGTCGGCATTTTTTGGATCGTTCAAAAAATATCTTAGTGAGTGAGATTGATCGTGTCCTACAATCTTAATTTCTTTCTGCATAGTTCTTGACAATTCTACTACATAAAAATAGATTGTCAATATCTTCTTTGTGCGATCGGGCCGAATCGAACGGCCAACCTACTCCTTAGAAGGGAGTTGCTCTATCCAATTGAGCTACGACCGCTACTTGAGCCTGGAAGGAGATTTGAACTCCTGACCTGCTGTTTACAAAACAGCTGCTCTACCGCTGAGCTATCCAGGCAAACAATTGTGCCGGGAGAGGGGATCGAACCCACACGGTGTTGCCACCACAGGATTTTAAGTCCTGCTTGTCTGCCAATTCCAACATCCCGGCAAAACAATAGCAGCTATTAGCTAATAGCTGCGAGCTAAATAACTGATAGCTGATAGCCTCTCTATTATACTATTTTCTGCTTATAAAATACGTATATGGATAATACAGAAAAATTGCAGGCTCTTCATCATTTATTACTTTCTGAAAATCAAAGTAGATTTTTTTTCGTTCATCAAGCGACAAAGAACCTCTCCCGTCTTCCAAAAGTTTATCCACCTTTTTATTATTATAGCCGGTAATATTTCCCTGCTTCTGTGTTGAATGCCAGAAAAAATACTGGTCGGGATCATGCGGAATCTTAAAAAAAGCAAGCAGCATATCAAAGTTGGACGTTTGTCCGCCCGAAGCAAAACTCATATTTATCTTTAACCCTGCTTTTTGGAGCACATTGTTAATGCGATCTGCAGTGTCAATATACTCATAGTAGGTATTAAATTTCAGTTGTGCAGACTGTGTTGCGTCATAATACTTTTTAATAATATTTTCAGCTACTTCGGGATTATACGGCGCGCGCTTCAGATTTGGATTATACGCCCAAGATGTTGGGACAATGGGACTATCGGCTATCTGGCCAAAATCATTCAGAGCACTTCTGTCCAACATCATGGCGATTGCCTGGCGGACATCTTTTTGGGCAAAAAAAGGATTATTTACATTAAAAAAAAGCGTCAGCAATCGGGTATAATCAACCCGTTTTTGAATTTCAGTATTTTTCCAAGTGGAAAATATATCGGCAACGGATTTTTTTGTTATTGTTAAAGCGGTAATTTCTCCTAATTTATACGCATCAATCATTTTTGTTTCATCGTCGTAGAATTTATAGACGATAGGCGGTATGCCTTTTTTATTGGGAATAAGATATATTTCCCTAAAAAATCCGTATTTTATCTTAAATCTTCCGGTTCTATACAGTCCGCCAATACCGTTGAGCGGATATTTAACAATTGGCTGGGTTAGGTAGGTTGGAAAAATAGAAAGAGGCTGTGCAAGCTGAAACTCAATCAGAGTATTGCTTTTTGACTTTTTTTCAACATCTTTAAAAGCATACGGTATAGACTGAGCGGTAAAAGGACTGCCGTCATTCCAATACAGACTCTGCCTTAGATGAAAAAGATATGTCTTTCCCTCGTCTTTCTGCTCCCATGTTGACGCAAGAACCGGGATAATTTCTCCTTTTTCGGTTATTGCAGTGAGGCCATTGGAGATTTTTGAAGTAATTTCGTCGGGAATATTGTTGAAATCATATTTTCCAACAAGTCCGATAATCTGCGTTTTATTCAAAAAGAAGTCAGATACGTATGGGACTACCGATAAAAACGTAACAATAAATACAATGCTGAAAAAAAAACTCAAAACGATAAGTCTTACATGTTTTGCGGCAAAATCCCGAGTAAGCCAATAATAATAACGGAAGGTTTTCTGTTTTAAAACAGCCATTACTTCGCAAAAAAATTTAATACGGAAATAATAAAAAAAAGAAGGGTAAAAATAATAGTTAACTGCAAGGTAAACTTCTCTATCCCCCTTCTTGTCTGATAAAATTCTCCTCCACCTCCCCACGCGCTTCCTAATCCCGCTCCTTTTCCCTGCATGAGGATGAGAAATGTAAGAATGACGGCAATAATAATGGTGAATATCTGCAATACAGGTTTCATATAAGTTTCTCCAATACCTGTATTATAACCGACAAAGACAAAGAAGACAAAACCAGATTCCAGAAATACCCGACGGAAGTTTTTTGAATAACTATGCCGCCCCACGATAATCCTGGAAAGGTCCATGCCGTTATCGTAACAAAACCGAAAAGCGAGCTTACAAGATGAAGTGCAAATAAAAAAACGAAGAATGAAGCCAATCCAAGCGTGATAATATTTAGGGGAAGAAGTATGAGTTTTGCCAAGGGAAGAATAAAGTAATATACAACCGCAAAAGCAGCCATTGCCTCAATAAAAACAAAAGTAGATGAAGAGATGACAAATCCTTTGTTCCACAGCGATGTGAGATAGAGGGAAACACCGGAAAAAATCAGCATGCGGATAATAATTTTCATGGGTTCAGATAATTCGTATTGATTATTTATTATAACAATTTCTTGTTTCGCAACATCACGTGATATTTTTTTGCAAACCGGTGTGACTCGTCCCGCAGCATGCGGATAAGATTGAATCCTCCATTATTTCTTGCGGGATGAATGACGCCTCCGAGGTGTAAATTGGGAATAACCAACCTGTCAGGATTCTTTGCAATCCCGATAAGAGGCGCCGCTACGGAAAGGGCTCTTAACACCTTTTCAACAGCCCGCACCTGCGGTTTTCCTCCGTCAACAACGATAAGATTCGGCATTTCCCAGTCTTTCCGGACAAATCTGCGCCGGAATACTTCCTCAAGCATTTCAAAATCCGAAAAAGCCTTTTTACTTTTGATTTTGAATTTCCTGTACTGGCTTTTGTCTGCGGCGCCGTCAGTCAATACCGTCATGGAAGCGGTAGCCTGCTGAAGCATAGTATTGCTGATGTCGTAACATTCAATCCGATGCAGTGCTGCAAGATTGGGAAAATACGGCTGCAGAAGTTTGGCAAGCTGTTTTATATCTTCATCGGTTTTATTATGCAGGAAAAAATCCCTGTCTTCAAAAGCTTTGTTGCGGATGATTCCTTCAAAAAAAAGTATTTTATCTCGCAGTGAAAGAGCTTCTTCAAATTGATTGCTGCGGGAAAACATATTCATTTTTTTTCTTAATTCTTTAAAAATGACGTCTGTTTTTCCTTGGAGTACGCGAACAATTTGACGGATGTTGGAACGGTATGTTTTTTTTAGTTGATTATAACTGGGACACCTCCGAGGTGGCCGTACTGTTTGCAGTTTTCTCGAAGGTGTATTTGATGGAGACAATAACAGCGACGTTATATAATTCGGACAAGGGTTGCACAGCTTTATTTTTGCATAGAAGCACGGTTTTCTGCCGGTTTTTTTCTGGGTGCAGAACGGGAAAATTTTGCGTATCTCGCGAAGAATTGTTTGTGCATGGTTAACCTGGCGGAGTTGGCCTCGCGGGAATCTTCCAAATACAGGGATTTGCCGTCGTTTTCTTTGCGTACCGGGAATAGCTTGGGGAATTCATCTTTGACGGTAATTTTGATATACAGGTAGCTTTTGTCGTCTTTCCAGATGACATTGTACTTGGGGCGATGTTTTTGTATGAGATCTGCTTCAAGAAGCAGCGCTTTGAATTCTGAGTCGGTCGCGATATAGCGGATGGTGTCGGCATGTGCGATAGCTGCTTCCTTTGGGCTTATTTTGGCATTTTCCAGGTGCGAAAGAATCCGCGCCTTGATATTGACCGACTTGCCGATATACTGTATCTTGCCGCCTTTTACAAAAAAATACACTCCGATAGTACTGGGAAGTACACCTATTTGTTCTTTTGTATTTTTTATCTGCAAAAAATCCATGGCTTATTATATAATATAGGATAGTAGGCTTAAATTATTATGGAAAAAGGACCAACGCCAATCCCATTTAATTCGGAATTTAGAGGAGGATCGGCAGAAAAAGCAAGAAGAATAATTCTTAGACTTGAAAAAATGAGGTTAGGAATAATGGGGTTCATTCCAAAAAAAGAGGAAGCGTTTTTTGGAATGCTCAAAAAAGCCGCAGAGGCGATAAGGGCAGCGCCCACCGGAGTGATAACAAGCGTGTATAAAAATAACACCGAGCCTGCACGAAAAGTAGAAATTCAAGGAACAATACCGGGGAACGACGGAATAATTTGTATTTCTTCAAATAGCAAAAAACAATTAATTAATATTTTTTATAATGAAGCCCTTCCAAATATTTCTCTTATATTAGCGTCTCCCGATAATACAAAATCGGGAGTTTTTTATTATAAGGTGGCACAGAGGGGAGAAGGAAAATTTGCACCTGTTGATGAAAAAACAAATCAACAAATTGAAGAATTATTACAGGCTATATCTGAAAACATTCCACCTCCGAAGTGAAACGGAGTGTCAAGAAAAGCCAAAATACTATCTCCAAAAACGCAGGCTTTTTAGGAAGTCTGCAATCCTCTCCAACAAATTCTTTTTTTCCGAAAATTCTTTCATCTTATCTGACAAACGGATTTTTTTTTCAGGGAGTTTGGTAATTGCCTGCACAGAAACATCCTTGGAATTTTCCCACTTATACGTCCCGGCGGGCAGAGGGTATTTCTCATGTGTCTCATGAATGACAAACGAAACATGATTCATATCAAACAATGGCGCATAATCAATTCCCGTTGCATGTTCCCACATGGGATCAAGCGGTATCCATGCGCCGATTTTGGAATCATACAACTCAACCCACGAGTGAATATTGTCAGAAACCAAAGATATTGGCCTTAGCTTCGGATGGAAAAAAGCAGCAAATCCTTGGATTTCACGCGCACGGATTCCTTTTTCCCTCACCAATCTAATGAATTCACGGGAAAATTCCCTGCTCGTGTCAAGCGGAGAATTTACTACGGTTTGATATATATCTCGCACACCGCCGGACAAAGAGAAAGAACCTGGATTTGCCTGAACTTCGGCAAAACCTTTGAAAACAATAGTTTTTTTCTCTTTCGGCGCAAGATTGTATCTTGCTATGTAATTTCCATCCGTATCAATATATGCGGAATCGGGTCCTGGCCGGATTGATTCAACATATATTTTCTGGGCTTGAGTCTGCGGGGGAAGGGCTATTTCGGTAAAAACAGAAGTGAGTTTTGTGTTAGCGATATGATACGCAAGATCAAGAGAATAATACTGTTTATTTCCAAAAATCGCATACATCAATTGTTTTTTTGGATTTTCCCAAACGACTGTATTCACATCCATAAAATGAGGTTGAGGTTTTATAACATCGGCTTTCCTGCCGGCAGTATGAACGATAATTTTTTTGGAGTCAAAAATAGCACTCTCCATGACCGGCGCCAAAAACTCCGCGGCAGCCCCATTTATCTGAAAAATATTTTCCTGAAAAAACTCAATATACACGGTATACATATCCCCGCGTTTTGTTTTTTCATTCTTAAGTTTTATAACCAGCACGGTTTGGTCTCCTTTTTGCAGCATATCGTATGATGCGGATCCGGTATCAGCAGAAACCGCAATGCCATATACGGAAAAATCTGCAGGAAACCCAAGAGAAAATGATTGAAGGTGAGCATCGGATCGAAGATTTGCTACGGAAATAGTAATTTTTGCTTTTGTTTGAGAAGAATTCTGCTGGTCTAAAAAATACTCTATTTGGTATTCTGTCTGAAAATCATCAGCAAATAGAGAAGAAGGAAAAATAAAAAAAACAGAAAAGAATAATAACACCGCAAAAATCTTTTTCATGCTTTTTAATTGTAACATTCAACAATGGAACAATGAATCAATGGGTGCTCGTTACGCTTTATGCAAATATTGCCCCGTATATGAGTTTTTCACTTTTGTTATACCATCCAATTCGCCCTGGTATACAACATGTCCTCCGGCATCACCGCCCTCATATCCCAAATCAATGATATACTGGCAGTTTTTAATAATATCAAGATTGTGCTCAATAACGATAACCGTATTTCCCCTGTCAACTAAAATTTGCAAAGTATGCAGAAGTTTTTCAATATCATAAAAATGCAATCCCGTTGTCGGTTCATCAAGAATATACAATGCTCTGCCGGACGACCTGCGCGATAATTCATTTGCAAGTTTCATCCGTTGAGCTTCGCCTCCGGAAAACGTCGGAGCAGGTTGTCCCAATTCTATATATCCAAGCCCCACTTCCTTCAAAAACTGCAGTTTTTGAAATATCTTAAAATGATTCTGAAAAAAATCTAATGACTCCTCTATCGTCATTTTTAAGACGTCGTAAATTGTCATTCCTTTATAGTTCACTTCCAATGTTTCTTTGTTATACCGTTGTCCTTCGCATACATCGCAATTAACATACATATCCGGCAAGAATTGCATTTCAATTTTTATCACACCTGCTCCCTGGCATTTTTCGCACCGCCCGCCTTTGATATTAAAAGAAAATCTGCCTTTGGTAAACCCCCTCGCTTTTGCTTCAACCGTTTGCGCAAAAATCTCCCTTATTTCATCAAAAAATCCCACATACGTTGCCGGATTTGACCGTGGCGTCCTACCGATTGGGCTCTGGTCAACAAGATACACCTTATCAAGATACTGGTGTCCCTCCAACCTCTGAAAATCACCGATTTTTTCCTGGTAATACCCGTCAAGATAATATTTCAGCGCGGGATACAGCGTCTCCACCATGAGCGTTGATTTTCCCGATCCGGATACACCGGTTACCGCAATAAGATTGCCAAGCGGAATCTTCACATTAATATTTTTTAAATTATGTTGTTTTGCGCCTGTAATCTGTATCTCTCCCATATGCTTTGCTAATTTTTTTTTCTTTGTTTCAATTATCTTTTTTTTGGAAAGATACAGACCGGTGAGCGATTTTGGTTCGTTTTTACATTCCTCAAGCGTCCCGGAAAAAACAACATGTCCTCCTTCTTTCCCGGCTTTCGGCCCCAATTCCAGCAGAAAATCCGACGATTCAATCGTTTCTTTGTCATGTTCTACAACAATCACCGTATTTCCCAAATCCTTCAAGTCAGAAAGCGTTGTAATAAGTGCGGAAACATCGCGCGGGTGAAGACCGATAGACGGTTCGTCCAACACGTACAAGACACCGGTCAAACCGGTTCCAATTTGAGATGCAAGCCGAATTCTTTGCAGTTCTCCGCCGGAAAGTGTTTTTGCGGTTCTTGAGATTGTCAAGTATGCCAATCCGACATTCCTCAAAAAATTTATTCTTGTTGAGATTTCTTTCAAAATAGGCTTTGCTATGGAACGTTCATATTCATTCAGTTTCTCCACCATGCCGGAGGTGTAATATGAATATAATTTTTCAACAGACAAATCACAAACATCGGCAATATTCAAATCATCAATCGTGATTGCAAGAATTTCTTTTTTCAGGCGTTTGCCTTTGCAGAGTTTGCAGAGTTCTTCCCGTAAATACTTCTGAAAGTCTATTCCTTCAAATGAAGTTTCCGCAGTGAAAAACCTGCGCTCCAACTCGCCAATGACACCGTTAAATGTTTCAAAAATCGCAGTCTGGTTCCCGAATCTATTTGTTCCGGGTACCCGGTATGTTTTTGGCGATCCGTATAGCAGAATTTTCAACGCGTCGCTTGAAAGTTTTCCGATAGGGGTGGAAAGATTAATTCCTTCTTCCTGCGCAACTTGTTTCAACAAACGCACATACCATGTGTCCTGAAAATATACCTTGTTAAAAGGCAAAACGCCTCCTTCCAAAACCGAAAGGTTTTTGTTCAAAATCAGATCCGGATCAATGCGGTAAATCGTACCGATGCCTTTGCATTCTTTACATGCTCCCAAAGGCGAATTAAACGAAAACATGCGCGGCTCAATCTCGGGAAGCGACAGGTTGCATGTTGAGCAGGAAAATTTTTCAGAAAAAAGATGGTCAATTTCCCCTGTTTCAAAAATCACCAGTCCTGCGGAAAGATTCAGCGCTTGCTCAACTGCAGTTGTGATACGGGAGCGGAGATTTGAGACAAATACGTCGTTTTTCAAATCCCGATTGGTACAGGACATCTCATCTATGAGCGCTTCTATGGAGTGCTTGTTTGTTTTGATCAATTGAATATCCTGCGAGAGTTCCATCTGTTTTCCATCTATGCGCGCAAACATATATCCCTTGCTCTGAAGATTCTCAAACAAATCCTTGAATTCCCCCTTTTTTTCCCTGATAATTGGCGAATACATGCGCACACGGACTGGTTTTGTTTTATCTTTGTGCGCAGACGATTGGATAAGAAACATTGCCTTCTGGACAATTTCGTCAACGGACAGTTTTGAAATTTCCGTACTGCAGTTTGGGCAATGCGGATGACCGATGCGGGCAAATAATAAGCGCAGATAATCATATATCTCCGTGATTGTGCCGACGGTTGATCGCGGATTATGGGAGGTTGTTTTCTGATCTATGGATATGGAAGGCGACAGTCCTTCAATCAGATCAACATCGGGTTTATCCATGACACCAAGAAACTGGCGCGCATATGCAGATAACGACTCCACATACCGCCTCTGGCCTTCGGCATAAATAGTGTCAAATGCCAGAGATGATTTTCCCGATCCTGACACGCCGGTGATGACAACCAACTTGTTTTTGGGAATATCAACGCTGATATTTTTTAGATTATGCTGGCGCGCCCCGCGCACTTTTATACTGTTTACCATAAACCTTTTTAATCCGTTAACTTTTTAACTCTTTAACCCGTTAACCTGCGTACCGTGTCTCGTATTTTAATCGCCATCTCAAAATTCATGTTATCAGCCTGTTTTTTCATTTCTTTCTCCAGTTTTTTTACCATGTTCTTTTTATCGTACGGCGTCATGGAATCCGGCTTGATTGTGTCAAGAAACCGGGAAGTATACACAGTATCAGCCCTGTCATAAATAAGAAAATCTTCAGGCCGTTCTATGATTTTTTCCCTGACCGGCTTATAAATCGTCTTGGGAATAATACCATATTTTTTATTGAAGACAATCTGGTATTCCCGCCTTCTGTCAATTTCTTTTATCGCAGCTTCCATTGAACGTGTAGTAGTGTCGGCATAGAGAATAACTTCGCCAAGAACATTGCGCGCCGCGCGGCCCATATTCTGGATAAGTGCGGTTTTTGAGCGCAGGAATCCTTCTTTATCCGCGTCAAGAATAGCAACCAGGGAAACCTCCGGCAGATCAAGCCCCTCACGCAGGAGATTAACGCCTATGAGCACGTCAAATTCGTTTTTTCTCAATTTATCCAGAATATCAGACCGCTCTAACGTATCAATATCAGAATGCAAATACGAAGCTCTGATTTTTTTATCTTTCAGGTAGTCGGACAAATCTTCCGCTGTTTTTTTTGTCAGGGTGGTAACGAGTATTTTCTCTTTCCTTGCCACCCGTTTTTCAATTTCCTTGATAAGATCGGGAATTTCTCCTTCTGCCGGTTTTATGGTAATTTTGGGATCGGGGATGCCGGTTGGCCGAACCAACTGCTCCGCAACTGCTTTTGACTGCCGAATCTCCCATTCGTCAGGTGTTGCGGATACATACACAATATGAGGAGGAAGCCGGTAGAATTCGTCAAATGTCAGCGGCCTGTTGTCAAATGCGGCGCGCAGCCTGAATCCGAAATCAATCAGTGTTTTTTTTCTCGCATGGTCGCCGTTGTACATGCCCCGCAGCTGCGGAACCGTCATGTGCGACTCGTCAATAAATACGATAAAATTATTTCCATACGCTTTTATAAAATAATCAAGCAAAGAATAAGGAGCTTCGCCGATGTTTCTTCCGTCAAAATACCGCGAATAATTTTCTATGCCATTTACATAGCCGACTTCTTTGATCATTTCCAAGTCATAGTTAGTTTTTCGCAATAAACGCTCTGCTTCAACGATTTTATTCTGCGCTTTCAAATCTGCGTATTCTTTTGCAAGATCGGTGCGGATTTGTTTTTCAACAGATTCCAGTTGCGACTTGTCTGCAATATAGTGTTTTGCCGGATACAGGAAAAATTGCTCCATGTCTTTCTGCAATTCTTTGCCGGTAAGCGGATCAAATTTTACAATGGATTGAATACTATCGGAATCATGGGTAATCCTGTATCCGTAATCCTCATATGCAGGATATATATCTATTCTGTTTCCGCGGATACGAAATGTTCCCCGCTTGAATTCAAATTCAGATCTTCCATACTGCAATTCAACCATGCGGTTTGCTGTGCTTTTTACGTCAATCGGTGCTCCTTTAGCAAACTGCATGACAAAATTACGGTACTCTGACGGTGAGCCGATATTGTAAATACACGATACCGACGCGACAACAACAACATCATTTCGGGTAAGGATATTGGTTGTTGACTGCAGGCGGAGTTTGTCAATAAGATCGTTAATCTGCGCCTCCTTTTCTATATAGGTATCGGTCTGGGGAATATACGCCTCCGGCTGGTAATAATCATAGTATGATACGAAATACGACACTGCATTTTTCGGGAAAAAATCCCGCATTTCCTGATACAGCTGGCCTGCGAGAGTTTTATTATGGGAAATGACCAATGCCGGCATGTTCAGCTTTTGTATGACATTTGCCATGGTGAATGTTTTTCCCGATCCGGTCACGCCGAGAAGAACCTGGTTTTTTAGACCTTTTCCAATTCCCTCTGACAATTTTTCAATTGCCTGCGGTTGATCGCCTGTTGGTTTGAAGCTTGAAGTTAACTGAAACATAAGCAACCAATAAGTATACTATGTTTTGTTGCTTTTTTGAAGTCTCTGTTGAAAAAACGGAATAACTATCGGAAGAACGGAAATAAAGATAATCGCCAATACAATGAGGGAAAAATTTTCCCGCACAAACGGGATATTCCCAAAAAAGAATCCGGACAGTGTTACCGATATCACCCATATGAACCCGCCGGCAATATTGTATGAGGCAAATTTTTTGTATTCCATCTCCCCTGCTCCGGCAACAAACGGAGCAAACGTGCGCACAATAGGCACAAAACGGGCAAGAATAATGGTTTTTCTGCCGTATTTTTTGAAAAATTCGTT
>CAYSLG010000013.1:7100-16874 GCA_964431935.1 uncultured Gammaproteobacteria bacterium | reverse complement strand
TCCCTGCTCCAATAGGTTCAGGAATATAACTTACAATTACTTCGTTTATCTTCCTTCCACGAGAAGTCAAGGTGGCTTTGTCTCCAAAAGTAATAGTAAAACGAACTAAATCCTCCAAAACTGTCGTTCCATTGTGGTCAAATGAAGCATTATAAGGTTTTCCGTATAATGCAATATTCCTGCCTTGCACAATATCAGCATGTTCGTTCCACTTACGAGTTTGGAACTCGGATGAAGGATTCCCAGCAAGTGGGCGGACTGAAAAACCACAATGAGGACAGTTTATAGGGAAGACACCTTCCACACTTTTCTTACAGTGTGGGCACGTTGATGTGATATTCATACTAGTCAGTCATTATATCAATTTAGGTTTGACTCCGGTTACCCGTCAAAATTTTTCCAGGCTAACAACAAATTGTTAAAAAATGTGGCTTGAACTTGGGGAAAGATTGGTTTCTTGGGGAAAAAGGAATGAAGTTTGTTTTCATTCCCATATGGAGCGGGATACGGGAATTGAACCCGCTTCTCTACCTTGGGAAGGTAGCATACTACCGGTGTACTAATCCCGCAAATGTACAGGGCAAAGTTCGGAGACATTCTACCGCTGAACTACCACCGCGTTGCAAATAATTATATCATCACCAATCCATATCTTCATCAGCCCTCATTATGTTCAGACAAGATAGATTGTACATCTTCCAGGGTTTTTATCTGCATGAGGCGGTTTCTTAATTCGTGGGATTTATGAATTCCTTTCATATACCAGCCGAGATGTTTGCGCATTGCAAGAAAATTAAGGTGAGGCGTTAATTTCATATATGCTTTGCAGTGTTCAAGCGCTGCCTGCTTGCGCTCCTTCTCGGACGGAACATAATCCCGGAAAAACCACGGATTGCCGAGCGTTGCGCGGCCGACCAGTACGCCGTCAAGACGGTAATCTACTATTTTTTTTCTTGCATCGGCCATTGTCTGTATATCGCCGTTTCCCAGGACAAGCGTCTTTGTCTGCCGTATCAACTGCGCGGCTTTTCCGATTTCTTCCCAGTCTGCTTTTCCCGTATACATTTGCCGCAAAGTCCTGCCGTGGATCGCGACTGATGACGGCTCGGTTTCAAGAAGCGCCGATATCCACTCTTCGGTTACGACTGTATCATATCCGATGCGGGTTTTTATTGAAACAGGCAGTAGGGATTTTTTGGGCTTTTTTATCCAGCTGGTTTTTTTAAACGCGCAAACCGACTCTATGATAGGTTCGGGAAGCGTTGTTTTGGCAATTGTTTTCCCGCCCGCAAAATCGCCGACTGCTTTTTTTACCTCTTGTATAATTTTTTTGGCAAGATCGGGATTAAGAATTAACGCAGCTCCCCCGCCTTTGCGGGCTATGTTTTCATCAGGGCATCCCATATTGATATCAATGCCGTCAAATCCCATCTCGCAGGCAACAAATGCGCCGTTATAAAAATGCTCAGGATGCGCACCGAAGAATTGGGCAATAATTGGCGTGGCGGTTGTATGATACAAAAACGCATCAAGAAGTCTGACCGCTCCTTGCTGTATCCCTTCAACCGATGTAAATTCGGTAAAAAGAACATCAGGCTTGCTGTACGTATCAACCATGTAGCGGAATGCGGCATCAGTCACACCGTCCATAGGAGCAAGGCCGACGATTGGTTTTTGCATAAAAATGTAGTCACATTATAGCAATTCGTGTATTATTGGAAGTAGTACAGATATGAAAATATTTGAAAAAATCCCCCAGATAAAAAACTTGTTGCTGCGTCTTTTTGCAATAGCGGTTGGAATTACTATACTGTTTTTTCTTATACCCGTAATTACTTTTTTCATTCTTGATTATTTGCGGTTTATTCCCGGATCAATTTCCGTTTCAGGTACGGGATCAATGTATCCGACATTTCCCAAGAGCAATTCAAACGACCGTTTAGCACAATCTCACGAGATAATAGGCCGGTATTCCATGTTCCCGTACCCGAACGGATTGGTAGCGCTTGGAAAACGGTATTTTAACTACTCTCTGCAAAGAGGAGATATTGTTGTTGCCGAAAATGAACAGATCCGTAAAGAAAATGAACTTTTATATGGTACGGCGTCGGGAGTTGTCAAAAGAATCATAGCTCTTCCCGGGGATTCTGTAGAGCTGAAAGACGGAATTGTATATCTGAACGGAAGACCGCTCAAAGAGCCGTATACGGCAAAATCACATTCTACATTTGGGAATAAATTTATTGAAGAATGCAAAGACATACGCGTGCCGGAAAATAAAATCATTATTTTGGGCGACAACAGAAAGGCAAGCGGAGATTCGCGATATTTTGGCTTTGTAGACGAGAAAGATATTGAATACGTTCTGCCATGGGAAAAACAAAAAGGAGTTCTTGACAAAAATTTCCGCGATGTATCCGAGGATTTGAGCGATGCAACAAAAATAAAATTGGATAAGGCTGAATACCTGAAACTTCTCAACGAGAAAAGAATATCTGCGGGAGTAAAAACTTTGGCATATCAACCTCTTCTTGAAAAGTCTGCAACATTTCGGGCAGGTACGATATTGAAATTTAATGATTTTTCTTTTGAGGCAAGCCGAAGCGGATATACGATGGAAAAAGCAATGGAAGATGCGGGGTATGCAAATATTATATATGGCGAAGTGCCGATTCAAGGATATTATGATGCAGATGAGCTTTTTGAAAACCAGTTTCAATTCAAAGAAACAAAAGATTTCCTGCTTCATAAAGATTATGAAGAGGTTGGAATTGCGGTTGTTGAAGGAGAAATTAACGGTTGCCCCACGCAGGTTATTGTTGAACATTTTGCAGGATATATTCCTCCAAACTACAAAACAGAGGATAGAGAAACCTTAAAAAAGCTTTTAACTCGGCTTAAGGAAATTCAAACCGGTTGGCAAAAACTTAAGGGAGACGCTGAACGCTACGAAAAAAGCAAAATAGACGTAGACAGAATAAACGAAATCATTGAAAAAAGAGTACAAAACATAGCAGTGATAGTGCAAAAAATGCAATCTGAAAAGTGGTTAAATAAACAGGAAATATCTTATATCACTGAAGAAGATACTATTTTGACCAAAGAACAAAATGATCTGGCAGAAAAGCTAAACAAAGGATTTTAATTCTTCGGTATTTTCAGCACGTTTCCTTCATGAATGATGCTCGGATTTAAAAGGTTGTTTATTTCTGCTATTTTTACCCAGGCAAATCCGTCGCCGTAAAATTTCTCGGCAATGCTCCATAAATAGTCACCTTTCTGCACCGTATATGTTTCCAGAGTTTCGGTGACTTGTACGGTTGCCGTTTGAGATGTTTCTCCTTTTGTCAATAGTTTCGGAGTAACTTCAGGAATAATAAGCAGTTGATCTTTATAAATCATGCTGGGATTGGCTATATTGTTTGCCAGAGCAATATCATAGGCGTTATAACCGGATCCGTAGTTATCCTCGGCAATTTTCCAAAGATAATCGCCTTCCTGCACTTTGTATGTTTTCTGTGCTGCCTGAATTTGGGTTTTGGCTGTTTTTTGTTCATTGGTAATTTTCACTTCGGGTTTTTTTGAAACGTACGTGAAAGCAAACAGCAAAACAATAATAAGAAGCAGCAGGCCGATGAGAAAGCTTGAATATTTTTCTTTTAATAATATTTTCATATGGGCAAAATTATATCGTGCCGTCTCTTGCTTTTTTGCCATATTTTTATAATTCATTTATAATTATGAAAGATAGTAACATAAAAAAAACATTTTTCAAGTATGAAATTGCAAAAAAAGGAATTGGCATATACATATTCAAATAGAGCAATTGCACATATATTAAAATCCGTTGCCGCCGTCTACATCATAAAAAAAGAAATAAGCTTTCGTATTATTGCATACCAAAGGGCTGCGGAAGCGATTGAACATTTGAACAGGGAATTGTACGACATCTGGAAAGAAGATAAGCTCGCAGACGTTGAAGGGATAGGCCCAACCATCGCTTCGCATCTTGACGAATATTTTAAAAAAGGATCTTCGCGGCACTTTGATTCGGTTTTGGCAAAAGTTCCCGCAACCGTGTTTGAGCTGATAAAAATTCCCTCTATTGGTCCGAAAAAAGCATATAAATTAGCTCAAAATTTGCATCTTTCCGATACGGAAAATGTTTTTGGCGATTTGAGAAAAGCCTGCATAGAAGGAAAAATTGCAGAAATTCCAACATTTGGCAAAAAATCACAGGAGGAAATTCTTAGATCGCTTGGCATATATGAAAAGCGGGTATTACTGCAAGATCGCATGCCATTTCCATATGCTTTTGCACTTGCTCAAGATATTATTCAATACCTACAAAAACATTCTTATGTAAAAAGAATAGATATTTTGGGGTCGTTGCGCAGAATGGTTGCAACAATCGGAGATATAGATATAGCGGTTGTTTCAGACAATTCTCACGCCAAAGAAATAATCTCGTATTTTACCTCATATCCAAAAACCATATCTATTGATAATGAGGGAGAAAAAAAAGCATCAATTATTGTTTCTGCGGGCATACGAATTGATTTGCGTGTTCAGGAAGAGAAAGATTATGGTTCAATGCTCCAGTACTTTACCGGAAGCAAATCTCACAATATCAAATTGAGAGAATTTGCCATGAAGAAGGGATATTCATTGTCGGAATACGGGGTAAAAGAAATTCAAAAGTCAATGGATTCGATTACACTCACCATTGATCCTGAGCGAAAGTCGAATGGATCAAAAGTCAAAAGTCAAAAATATAAATCAAAAGTAAAAATTTTTAATAATGAAGATGGACTATATTCTTTTTTTGGTCTTCAATATGTTCCTCCTGAAATACGGGAAGGAAGTGATGAAATTGTACTTGCACAAAAAAATGCTTTGCCGAATCTGGTGGAAGTGCAAGATGTAAAAGGAGATTTGCATACTCATTCATCATACGATTTGAAAACATCGCATGATCTTGGGGCAAATACCTATGAAGAAATGGAGAAAAAAGCGCAGAGTTTGGGATATGAATATATTGGTTTCAGTGATCATAATCCAAAAATTACCGGTCTGTCAAAAGATGATATTGTTTCCATTCTGAAGAAAAGAAAAGAACATATTGATAAAACTTTTTCAACAGAAAAAGTTGAACATTCACAATATTTTATCGGGATAGAGTCGGACATATTGGTTGACGGATCTCTTGCCGTTCCTCCGGAGGCGCATGTATATCTTGATTATATCATCGCTTCTATTCACAGCGCATTTCATTTGAGTGCGTCTGATATGACAAAAAGACTTCTTAAAGCTCTCAAACATCCGAAAGTGCGGATAATCGGCCATCCAACAGGAAGGCTTCTTAACAAACGCCAGGGCATCAATCTGGAATGGGAAAAAATATTTGAAGCATGCAAAAAAAATAATATCGCCTTGGAAATTAATTCGTATCCGGACAGGTTGGATTTGCCCGATACGATTGTGCGTGAAGCAGTACGAGCAGGAGTATTTTTGATTATTAACACTGATGCGCATGCGGCAGAGCATATGGATGGGATATTTTACGGCGTATCGGTTGCCCGGCGCGGCTGGTGTACGAAAGATGATATAATAAATACAAAAGGATATAATGAATTCAAGAAGTGGATTTTTAAGAATTCATAATTTTAAATTCCTAAAGGGGGTGTTATATATATGAATACAAATATCATTTTTATTGCGGTTGGGGTTCTTTTTATTCTTTACATTGTTGGTATGTATAATGGGTTTATTATTTTGAAAACACGCATTGAAGAAGCATTGTCGGGAATTGATGTTCAGCTGAAAAGAAGAGCGGATTTGATACCCAATGTCATTGAAACGGTAAAAGGATATGCAAAACATGAAAAAGAATTATTTGAAAATGTTACCAAAGCTCGCACCTCATTTCTTCACGCCAAAACAGTCCATGAAAAAGCCGATGCAAACAATCAGATGACAGAAACCTTAAAATCAATATTTGCTGTTGCAGAGGGATATCCGGACTTAAAAGCAAATGCAAATTTTCAGGAACTGCAAAGACAGCTTGAGGATACCGAGGACAAAATCGCTTATTCACGGCAATTTTATAATGGCAATGTGCTGGATTACAACGCAAAAGTAAAGACATTTCCCAGCAATATGATTGCAGGAATGTTCGGGTTTGCAGTATATGAATTTTTTCAGGCAACAGGCGAAGAAAGAAAAAATATTGAAGTAAAATTTTAATGCCTATGACAATTTATAATCAAATATCCTCAAACAAAATGAGGACGTTTTTTATATTCTTTGTATTTATTCTGATTATTTCAGGGTTTTTCTATTTGATTGGAGAATACATGGGAAATCCTTCATCGTATTTTGTCATAGGGTTGGGATTCTCGTTATTTTCAATAATTGGGAGTTATTTTTACTCGGACAAGATTGTGTTGTTTACGGTTGGAGCGCGTCCGGCAAGTAAAAAAGAATTCTTTGATTTTTATACGGTTTCTGAAAATTTGAGCATTGCGGCAGGAATTCCCATGCCAAGGCTCTATGTTATAAAAGATTCTGCCATGAATGCGTTTGCAACCGGACGTGATCCCAAACATGCGGTTGTATGCGCAACAACAGGTTTGTTAGAGCGTATGGAACGGGTAGAGTTGGAAGGAGTCGTGGCACATGAATTGGCCCACATAAAAAATTATGATATTTTAGTTGTAACGGTTGTTGCGGTGTTGGTCGGAACAGTCGGGCTGGTTGCCGATTGGATCATGAGAAGTTTATGGTGGGGTCGCGGCGGCAATAATCGTGAAGGAAAAAGTCCTTTATTATTTGTTTTATTTCTTCTTGCTTTGATCCTTACTCCCATTATTGCAACGCTTATCCAATTGGCAGTTTCCCGCAGGCGCGAATTTCTTGCAGATGCAAGCGGAGCACTTCTTACCCGTTACCCTGAAGGACTTGCCCGCGCCCTGGAAAAAATTTCCAGCGATACAAAATATTTAAGCACCGCAACATCATCAACCGCTCATTTATTTATAAGCAATCCGTTTAAAAAAGGAAAGAAAACTTCTTCATGGTTTTTAGGTTTATTCAGTACGCATCCTCCGGTTGAAGAGCGAATAAAAATTTTACGCTCCATGTAAATGAGTATCCGGATTATTTTTTTTGTAATCCTTGGAAAATGCGTTGCTTTCTTTATTCGGATTTTTTCATTGGGAACAGCTTCTACTTGGCCGGGTGAAATAATTTTGCGCATATATGCGAATTTTATTCGTGATAGTGCAGAAAAAACAAAACTGCCTATTGTCCTCATAACCGGGACAAACGGAAAAACTACAACATCAAAACTGTTAAGTTTTATCCTTTTGCAAAGCGGAAAACAAGTTGTACAAAACCCTGAAGGAGCAAATCTTTTGAATGGCATTGCCTCAAGTATTATAAAACACGCGGATTTTTTGGGAAATATACCGTATGATGCGGCAATATTTGAAGTTGATGAAAATTCTTTTCCTCAAGCTGCACGTCAAATGCAGCCGTCTGCCGTGATTCTTCTGAATTTGTTCCGCGATCAGTTGGATAGATATGGCGAGGTAAGAAGTGTTGCAAATAAGTGGAAAAAAGCACTGCGCAAACTACCGGCAAAAACAAAAATATTTTTAAACGGCGACGATCCGGAAATATATGCTTTGGGACAGCACAGTAACCATGAAGTATATTTTTTTGGCGTTTCAGAAAGGTATAAATCAAAAAAAGAAATCCCGCATGATGTTGATTCGGTATACTGCCCAAACTGCGGAGAAAAATTGGATTTTTCTCTGATTGCATATTCTCATCTGGGAGATTTTTCCTGCGGATCATGCGGTTTTAGGCGAAAGGATGTAGAAACGTTTGAAAACACGCCTATTTCTTACCCTCTTGCAGGAGTATATAACGTATACAATACCCATGCTGTTTTGCTGTGTGCGGATAAGGTTTTTCATATTCCGGCACATACGTCAATTGATTATATAAAACAGGTTGTGCCGGCATTCGGGAGGCAGGAGGCGATTCATTATAAAGGAAGAAAATTTTTTCTGCTGCTTTCAAAAAATCCGACTGGATTTAACCAGTCAATCCGGCTTGTGAAAGAAAAATTTTCTCCTGACGATTCAATTCTTCTTGTATTAAACGACCGGATTCCCGATGGGACGGATGTTTCATGGATTTGGGATGTTGATTTTGAGGAATTGACGGCATTTTCCAAGCGGATGTTTGTGGCGGGAGACAGGGCGTATGATATGGGAATCCGTCTGCGGTACAGCATGGGGAAAAATTATCCGGTTGTGGAAAAAGACAATCTTGTTGAGGAGGAAGGAATGGTTATATCTTCTGATTTGAATGAAATCCTGGCAAAAGCAATTGAACATACACCGGCAGATAACAATATTATTGTACTGCCGACCTATTCGGCGATGCTTGCAGTGAGAGACATCATTGCAGGAAGGAAATTATTATGAAGCGGAATTCAGATATAACTATTGGTTGGCTGTATCCTGATCTCATGAGTACCTACGGCGATCGGGGGAATATTCTGTATTTGAAAAAAAGATGCGAGTGGCGGGGAATTGATGTTCGTATTCTTTTTGTTACTCAAAATACTGCTGAACGCGAAATAAAAAACATTGATTTTTTATTTGGGGGTGGAGCGCAGGATCGCGAGCAGGAAATTGTTATGAAGGATCTGGTAAAAAAAGCCGATGCAATAAAAGGTTTGATAGAAAGAGGAATTCCTGCCCTTTTTGTGTGCGGCTCTCCGCAAATTATGGGAAACTATTACGAACCGGCAGAAGGGAAACGTATCGGCGGATTGGGTATTTTTGATATGTATACGGTACATCCGGGAAAAAACAGCATGCGCCTGATTGGAAATACCGTTGCAAACCCCCTTGGGGAATTTTCCGGTGAGTATATTGTCGGTTTTGAAAATCATGGAGGAAGGACATATCTTGGCAAGCACGCAAAGCCTTTTGCAACGGTGGTGAAAGGATACGGCAATAACGGAGAAGACAAAACAGAAGGTGTGGTATACAAAAATGCGGTCGGCTGCTATTTCCACGGGCCATTTCTTCCCAAAAATCCCCGTATAGCGGATATTTTTATACAAAAAGCCTTGAAGGTGAAATATAAAAAAGAATTTGAATTAGTTCGTATTAATGACACCCTCGAACAAAAAGCCCGAGAGATAATTCTTAGCCGTCTTCGTGCGTAGTTGGAGCACATACTATAGATTGTCCCAACCTTCCATTTCACTTCGGAGGTGGAATGTTTTGGGGTTTGGAGCGTTGTGACTGCTTGAACAAAAAGTAAATAAAAAGTTCTTATTTTTGAGGCGGTTGGGGAGAGTCTGGACGCTTAATGGGAATTACCTTCTTTGCTTTATTTATGAGTTTTAATAGGGTTTTTTGACTTTCTTCAGGAGTTGTTTTGGGGAATTTAATTTCATTCGATTTAACAATATTTCTTATATTGCGTAGTTTATTTATTAAAACAGGATCAGGTTCTTGACTTAAAGCCACATATGAGATTGACGAATCTGCAATTTGTAAAAAAAAGGTTTTTGGATCTGTTTTTAATGCTTCAGCAACATCGGAAAAAACACGAAGCTGTTGAGATGCTGTACCGCTTAACGATTGCTCTATCAAGGATAAAGATTGTTCTATATTTATAGGACCGCTTTGAAAAGGGGTTCTACTAACAATATTTTCGGCAAGTTTTTTCAAATATTCTTTATCT
>CAYSLG010000013.1:0-7090 GCA_964431935.1 uncultured Gammaproteobacteria bacterium | reverse complement strand
TCGTGGAGAATCCCGTCAATCCGGTAGCGCACCAGGACTTCCTTTTCGGTTGGTTCAATGTGAATGTCGGATGCGTTTTGCAAAATGGCATGGCGGATGAGGGTATCCATAATCCGTATGATGGGAAGATCTTCGGCAAGTTTTTTCAGATGCTTTTTATCACTTAATTTATCTAGATCGAGAAATCTCATTATAAGTCCGTATGCTTGATGCAATAAAATATCTTGAGGATTCGGTGAAAGAAACTCAGCTTGCTCTGAAATTTGATCAAACTCTCCCATAAAATCTATTAAATTTATAATCTTTCATGTATAATGCAAATATGCAAAAAAATCAACTCCAAAAACAGGATATTCTTCATCTTGCAAAGCTTGCAAATCTGCAGATTTCGGATAGCGAAGTTGAAAAATACCAAAAACAGCTTGGCGAAACATTACAATTTGTTGAAAATCTGAAAGAACTGGATGCGTCAAAAACAAAAGAAGCCCATCAAGTAACCGATCTTACCAATATTTACTTTCAGGACGGCGAAAAAAATACCCGGTCCCTTTCCTCCAAAGAAGCTCTTGCAAACGCAAAAGAAGTTATTGACGATTATTTTGCAGCAGATAAGGTACTATGACAGAATTACTTGGAGCTTCAATTACCAATCTGAAGAAACTTCTTTACAAGAAAAAAATTTCCCAGGAGGAACTGTATCACTATTTTCTTAAAAGAATCAAAAAATACAACCCTTCATTAAACGCGTACCTTTCAACGGTTTCGGGATTTGAACATTCGCAAGATGGGCTCCTTGCAGGAATCCCCCTATCAATAAAAGATAATTTCTGCACAAAGGGAATCCGTACAACCGCTTCATCAAAAGTCCTTGACAATTTCATTCCACCGTATGACGCAACAGTCATAGAGCGTTTGAAAAATCAGGGAGCGCATATTATCGGAAAAACAAACATGGACGCATGGGCACATGGATCTTCCACAGAAACGTCGGATTACGGCCCAACAAAAAACCCATGGGATATTGAGCGGGCTCCGGGCGGTTCATCCGGCGGATCTGCGGCAACAGTTGCCGCATATCTTGCCCCTGCTTCAATCGGGTCAGAAACTGCCGGTTCAATCCGCCAGCCCGCGGCATGGTGCGGGGTTGTCGGATTAAAACCTACCTATGGAAGAGTGTCGCGGTACGGAGTTATCGCAATGGGATCGTCTCTTGATTGTCCCGGACCGATTTCTCTTACCGTTGAAGATTCTGCCCTTATTCTTTCTGCAATTGCAGGAAAAGATCAGTATGACGCGACAAGTTCGCCACATCATCATGAACCGTATCACGAACTGATTCGGGAAAAAAAGACATTGCGCATAGGAATTCCCGAGGAATACTTTGAGGGAAATGATCCTGATGTAAAAGAATCCGTTATGAAAGCGGTAAAAATATGTGAAAAAATGGGTCATCCGGTAAAACCGGTGCGCCTGATTCACCCGAAATACGCAATTTCCGTGTATACCGTGATTCAGCGGGCTGAAGTTTCTTCAAATCTTGCCCGCTATGACGGAATCCGGTATGGTGAGGGCCGCTTCATGTTTGGCCAAGAGGCAAAAAAAAGAATTATGCTTGGCGCCTATACTTTGTCACACGGTTTTTATGATGCATATTACAAACAGGCGCAAAAAATCAGAGCGCTCATCATTGATGATTTCAAACACATTTTTCATGATGTTGACGTAATAATTTCTCCAACAACTCCGGTTGCGGCGTTAAAACTGGGAGAATTTGAAAAATACCCGTTTTTCGGCGAGATGATGGATGTTCTGAACGAGCCTGCGGCTGTTGCAGGAATCCCTGCCGTAAATATCCCCGTTGGCCTTGACAGAAATGAATTGCCGATAGGCATGCAGATAATGGGAAATTATTTTGAGGAGGCATCTGTATTGAATCTTGCGTATCAATTTGAAAAAGAAACCGATTTTTTCGGGATAATTAAAAAGGGATTGGAAAAATATGAATAGCTATAAACCGGTTATCGGTCTTGAAATACATGTTGAGCTGAAGACGGCATCAAAAATGTTCTGCCAGTGCTCTGCCGATTATTTCGGAAAACCTCCTAATTCGCATGTGTGTCCGGTGTGCCTCGGTATGCCGGGAGCTCTCCCTGTTCCCAATAAAAAAGCAGTTGAGTGGACCATTCTCATAGGGCAGGCTCTGCATTGTGCGATTAACCGCCACTCAAAATTTGACCGCAAGCATTATTTTTATCCCGATTTGCCCAAAGGATACCAGATAAGCCAGTATGATCAACCTGTCGCAATCCAAGGATTGCTCAAGTTAAAAGCGCCATGCCTACCGGCAGGCAGGAAAAGTTCAAAGTTGAGGAGAAAATATTCAGAATAAAAAGGGTGCATCTTGAGGAAGATACGGGGAAACTCATTCATACAGACGGAAAAACGCTTATTGATTTCAACCGGTCGGGAGTCCCTCTTGTTGAAATAGTAACAGAGCCTGATTTTGACAGCGCCGATGATGTGAAAATATTCTTGGAAGAACTGCATACGATTATTAGATACCTTGACGTGTCGGATGCGGATATGGAAAAAGGAAGCATGAGGCTTGAGCCGAATATATCTGTTCAACAGAGAATAGTAAACATGGAGCATCAAGAAAACAATGTACCAAATTACAAAGTTGAGATTAAAAACATCAATTCGTTTAATTTTGTCAAGCGGGCGATTGAATATGAAATAAAACGGCAGACTGAACTTCTGGAAAAAGGAGAAACGCCAAAACAGGAAACGAGAGGATATGATGAAAAAAAAGATAGTACCTACGCGCAAAGAACAAAAGAAGAAGCACATGATTACCGGTATTTTCCCGAACCCGATATTCCCGAGATGGAATTTTCCGATGACTATGTAAACGAAATAAAAGGCAGTCTCCCCGAACTTCCCGCAGAAAAAACAGAGAGATATGTTGACCAATTAGGACTGCGGTATGAGGATGCGTTTATATTGACAAGAAATAAACGCTCTTCAAAAGTGTTTGAGGAGCTAAGTTCAAAGTTCCCCACTTCGTCAAGACTTCGCGGGGCAGGAAAAATTAAAAATTTAACTCAAATATTGGCGAACCTTATTGTTAATAAAAAAATTGATATCAATAAAAATATTGACGAGCTTGTTGAAGAGGTTATCCAAATCACAAAACCAAAGGAAACCGATACAGAATTACTCCATGTTTCAATAACAAAAGCCCTTGAAATGCATCAACAAGTTGTCATGGATTACAGAAAAGGAAAAACAAATGCAATCATGTTCCTTGTCGGGCAGGTTATGAAGGAAATGAACGGCAGGGCGGATGCGAAGATAGTGAGAGAAGAAATAGAGAAATTTCTCATTTCTAATTAATCTAATTTCTAAAAAATACCCAATAACCAATAAACCCTGCCTACCGGCAGGCAGGCAAGATACAAACAAATTTCAAATTACAATAATCAAATAATCAAACTGTTTGGAATTTGGGATTTTATTAGAAATTAGATCAATTAGGTCAATTAGAAATTAGAAATACCCACATGTCATTTGTTCATCTTCATGTTCATACGGAATATTCGCTTCTTGACGGTATGGCACGGATTACCGACGTCCTGAAACGTGCAAAAGAAGAAGGAATGCCTGCTGTTTCCATTACCGATCACGGTGCGCTTTACGGCGCGTTTAAGTTTTTTTTAAAGGCAAAGGAGATCGGCGTAAAACCTATTATCGGCGTGGAAACCTACAAAGCGAAAAAATCACGATTTGACAAACAATCCGGCTTGGAGCGCGATCAAAATCACCTTGTTCTTCTTGCAAAAAACCTGAACGGGTATAAAAACCTTCTGAAATTGGTGACGTCTGCTCATCTGGAAGGATTTTACTACAAACCGCGCGTTGATTTTGAAATCTTAGAAAAATTCGGCGGAGACCTCATTGCTCTTTCAGGGTGTCTGAACGGAGAAATTCCCTCCCTTATTCTGAACGGTCAAACAACCGAAACAGAGATTGTCCTCAAAAAATACCTTGATATTTTTGAAAACAACTTTTATCTTGAGCTCCAAAGGCATCCGAACATGGATGACCAGGACAAGGTGAATACAGAATTGGTAAAACTTTCCCGGAAATTCGGCGTTCCGTTGGTTGCAACAAACGATGTTCATTATCTTGATGCGGAAGACGCATATGCCCAGGAAATTCTTCTTTGTATACAAACTCAACATACAATGTTTGAAAAAAACAGAGGACTTTCCATGCTTGATCACCCGGATTTTTATTTCAAATCTGCAGCAGAAATGAAAGGGAGTTTCCTTGATCTGCCTGAAGCGATTGAAAATTCCCTGAAAATCGCAGAACAATGCAATGTTGAAATTCCTTATGGAAAATGGGTGCTTCCTGCATTTGCAACGCCGGAAAACCAGTCGCCTGAAGAATATCTTTTCCAGCTTGTTGAGATGAAAAAAATCAGACTGGAGGGATTTGATAAAAAAACAGTAGATGAGCGCTTGAAATATGAATTACATATCATTGCGACAAAAGGATATGCGACGTATTTTCTCATTGTGCAGGACTTTGTAAACTGGGCAAAAGAAAAAGAAATAGCTGTTGGTCCCGGAAGAGGATCGGTTGCAGGTTCTCTTGTTGCCTATGTTATAGGCATTACCGATATTAATCCGCTTGAATACAATCTTCCGTTTGAGCGTTTTTTAAATCCAGACCGCCCGACTCCTCCTGATATTGATATTGATTTTGCAGATATTCGCCGTGATGAAGTATTAAAATACGTTACTGACAAATACGGAAAAGAAAAAGTAGGGCAGATTATAACATTCGGTACCATGGAAGCGCGGCTTGCAGTGCGCGACGTTGCACGAGCGCTTGGTATGTCGTACGCGCAAGGCGACCGCATCGCAAAAATGATGCCAACAGGCAAACAGGGATTTTCCATGTCAATCTCTCAAGCTTTGGAAGAATCTGCCCAGCTGAAATTTGCCTATCAGACAGAGCCGGATGTCAAAAAGGCATTAGACATAGCCCGGAAAGTTGAAGGTCTGCCCCGCCATGCCTCAGTGCATGCTGCGGGCGTTATCATTTCAGACAAAAATTTGACGGAATATGTGCCTTTGCAAAAGGAGTCAAAAGGAGACAGGATCATTACTCAATATGACATGTATTGTCTTGATTTGAATGCTGTCTCCGATAATAAAGCAGTCGGGCTTTTGAAGGTTGATTTTCTTGGATTAAGAAATTTGACCATTCTTGAAGAAGCGATTAAATATGTGGAAGAGGCAAAAAAAGAAAAAATTGATATTCATAAAGTGCCGCTTGATAATAAAAAAACATTTGAACTTATTGCGCAGGGAAATACGATTGGTGTTTTTCAATTGGAGTCTGCGGGGATGAGGAGATTGGCAAAAGACATCCAGCCGAATAAAATCTCCGATATTGTCGCGATGGTTGCACTGTTTCGCCCCGGTCCAATGGAACTGATTCCTTTGTTTTTGGAAGGGAAAAAAACCCCGGAAAAAATAAAATATCTTCATAAAAACTTAAAACCAATACTTGAGGAAACATACGGAGTTCTGGTGTATCAGGAACAAGTCATGGAAATTACACACAAACTTGCAGGATATACGATGAGTGAAGCAGATAATTTCCGCATGGCAATGGGAAAGAAGAAAAAGCAGATTATGAAACAGGAAAAAGAAAAATTCATCAGCGGTTTTATTAAAAACAAATACACAAATGCGCTCGCAGAGAAGATCTTCAATTTTATAGAAAAATTTGCAGCATACGGATTTAATAAACCGCATTCCGCCTCATATGCGCTCATTGCATACTGGACCGCGTATATGAAAGCAAACTTTCCGGTTGAGTTTATGACTGCGCTTCTGACCGCGGAACTTCAAGGAGTTGCCGGTCCCATGCGTGAGATAAAAATGGCTCAAGTCCTGGAAGAGTGCAGAAAGATGGAAATTAAGGTGCTTCCTCCCGATATTAACAAATCAATATCGGATTTTAAAATAGAAGATGATTCCATTCGGTTCGGATTGTCCGCAATCAAGAATGTGGGGGGCGCTGCGATAGAATCAATTCTTGAAGCGCGAAAAAAAGGAGAATTCATAGGGCTGAAGGATTTTTTATACCGCGTTGAACTGCGAAAGGTCAACAAAAAAACAGTAGAAAGCTTGGTAAAAGCAGGAGCGTTCAAGCAATTTGGGAATAGGGCTACGTTATTGGCAAATTATCCTGCAGTTGCAAAAGAAATCACCGACCAGAAATCCGATCAGGATAAAGGACAATTCGGATTATTTGCGCAAGATGTTTCAAAGCAAAATACTGCAGATTTTTTTGAACCTCTTGATGAATTTGGTGAGGAAGAAATTTTTAACATGGAAAAGGAAGTTATCGGGTTTTTGATTTCGCAAAACCCCTTGGCAAAACATAAGGATATTATTCAAAAAAAAATAACAAAACAGATAGGACTTATTACTCAAGAAGACCGTAAAAAAACACATGTGCTTGCGGGTATCATCAATGCAAAAAAAATTATAAAAACAAAAAAAGATAACAGTGAGATGGCGTTTATCAGTATTTTTGATGAAACCGGATCAATAGAGCTGATTATTTTTCCGAGATTATACAGCAGGATAAAAGACTTTCTTTTTATCAATCAGCCGATATTGCTGAAGGGAGCGGTTGAGGAAAAAGACGGAAGAATAAATGTTATTGTTGAAAATGCGGTAAAATTGTAATTTATTTGACAGAAATTAATCTTTAATGGTAGAATATAAGAAAGAGAAAATAGAAGACAGGCAGTTTTTTACAGTGACAGACGATCTTGATGTAAAAAAGCGTGAAACCGGAGAAAAAAAAGCGGAAGAAAATAAGCGCGCATTTGACGGGTTATATGAAAAGTACTTAAATATAGGATTTTATTTAATAACTCCGCTTATTTTGGGAGTTTTTTTTGGATTATACCTTGATTCACAATTTGCGGTAAAACCTTTCTTTACATTGTCGGGAATAGGCATGGGTATTGTTTGTACATTTTATAATTTGTGGAAAT
>CAYSLG010000012.1:0-17930 GCA_964431935.1 uncultured Gammaproteobacteria bacterium | reverse complement strand
CGTATCCAATGTATAGGTTATTCTATGGCCGTGCTCTTCTTCCGCCGGTGTTACCGCGCAATTGTGGCTGATCAAACCCATGTTTACCGCAATCTGCCGCGAGGGAGCATTGGCATTCGGACAAACCAAAAAAAATCTGCCCTGCTGCGATAACCATTCATCATTGATTCTTTTCAAAACCAATACGGGATTATCAAGATGTTCAAGAGTATGAGTCATTACAATATTATTATATTTTTTGGGAAGCGGGACTGTTTCAAAAAGTCCCTGAATAAATACGGCTTTTTTTCCAAGCTTTTTTCTTGCGATTTTAATCGCTTCATTCGACGCTTCAACGCATGTAATATCCTTAAAATAAGGAAGAAATCTGCGGGTAAAGTCGCCCTTATAGCTTCCCAGTTCCAGCAGATTTCCCTGTTTGAAAAAAGGCCGGAATGATTTCAGCATAAAAGGATGCATGACATCCAGATCAAAATTATATGCATATTTGCGATGTTTCGTATCCTGCAATTCTTTGTTATAATCTCTTTTTGCATCCATAATTTTATTTTTTTATTTGTTCCATAGCCGGATAAAACACAATAGACGAATAATCCGCATTTTTTACAAACACTACATTATTATCAACAGTTAGTCTTTTGTCAACAAGCCAATAATAAATTTGCTCAATCATCGGAATCTGCAAATCAAGAACAGTATCGTATGTTTCATACTGTTTGCGGTGAATAATGCTTTGCATAATAATAGGGCCGTTATCAACGCTTTCATCAATAAAATGCGCAGTATTTCCCATAAGGAATGATTCCGCTTTAAGAGCCTGATCTATGGATTTTTCTCCCGGAAAAAGCGGAAGCACCGAAGGATGAAAATTAATAATTCTATGTTTGTATTCCTTCACTATTGCACCTGTAAGAACTCTTGAACCGAAGCAAAAACAGTAATCTATCGTATATGTTTTTAGCATTTTAAGCAGTAATTCGGAAATGTAAATATTTTTTTCTTGTTTTGCCAATCCAAGTTTTTTGTAGCTTATTTCCTTATACCGAATTTTTTTTTCTGAAAGAAGCGCGTGCAGTTGAGGATGGGGAGCGTTATCGTTAATAACAAATATCGTGTCTTTTAAAACGGGTGATTTTTTTTCAATAAGTTTCAGAAAGCGTGAAGCTTTGCCTGAAACATAAAAAGCAAACCGCATCTCTTTTTTTATTTTTCAATTTTGTAATATCGCGATGCCAAATCCGAACCTTCCGAATTCATTTCCATTATATAACAAATATATGTCATTATTACATTTGAAAATATGAGGATAACAAAGCATATCCGAGTCCCAGCCGTTTTCCGAAATATCTATTCCCGCTTGCGAGTCGTCGCGGATCCAGTTTTTCAGATCGTTGGAAAATGCATAGCCGATCCTATATGCCCGTTTTTTATTTTTTCTAAAATCAATGGCTTCCCGGTAGCAGAAAAACATATGGTATCTCTTGCCGATTGCGATAACGGTTGGAAGAGCCTGACATTCTTTGTTATTTAATGTATCGGAAATTATCTGTCTGTTTTCTTTCTCCCATGATACACCGTCTTTTGAAATTGCATGGGCGATTTTATAAACGCGCTGGGATTCTTTTTCCTGCGGTGACTCTATCCATTTTGTGCCGTAAATATACCACATATGGAATAAGCCGTTATATTTTTGCACGAAAGGATCGCCTACCATAAACGGTTCGGCAAGCGACGATGTCAATACCGGCCCGTTTCCGATTCTTTTGAACGTTCTTCCGTCATTAATACTTATTGATAGTCCGATTGATGTTTCAATCGGAACAGATACCCGCCTGCTCCATCCGCCGATATATCCGAGAATTCTTTTTTCATCCCTGAAAATATTAAAAGGAAATATGCCGTGTTCGTCAAAGCATCCCAGTTCTCCCCTGTCAATTATCGTATGTTTTGATATGTTTTTTATTTTTTTGAATTTTTTGTCAAATTCAACAAATGAAACATGGCTTATGTATTTTCCTTTTGAATCTTTTTGCCGTGTTGAAAAATAAATCCTTACAAAATCATCAAACACCAAAGATTGAGGAGATTGGGCAAATTCAACGCAATTATTCGCCAGTTTATGTTCTGTCGGATCAAATATTTTTCCAAGTTTTTTCCATTTCATAGTATTAAGACGTGTAATTTTCCAACTGCGCCAATCCGAAACCAAATCTTCCGACCTGATTCCCGAGATACATCATATATACAGCACCGTCCAATTCAAATACATGGGGATATGCAATTGATTCATCGTCCCAGCTGTTTTCCGAAATATCTATTCCCGCTTGCGAGTCGTCGCGGATCCAATTGACAAGATTATGTGACGAAGCATATCCGATGCGGTATCCCCGTTTTCCTCTGTAATCAGTGCTATGTCGGTAGCAAAAAAACATATGGTAGCTCCCTTTATAAAATAAGACGTCGGGACTTGCCTGTGCTTCGTTTTTTTCCAACCGCGTTTCAATAAGATCTTTTCCGTGTTTTTTCCAATGCAGTCCGTCCGCAGATAGCGCCAGTCTAATACGGTATACGGGTTCCGGCTTTCCATTGTCCATAACCCATTTTTTTCCGGCGATATAAAATAAATACCACAGATTATGAAACCGCCTTATTTTTGGTCCGCTTATGATGAATGGTTCATCAATGTCAAAAGAAAGCACAGGTCCTCCTTTGCCGATTTTTTTAAAGGTCTTGCCGTTATCGGCGCTTTCCGCCCTTCCGATTGCAACGGTAAACGGAACTGATTCACAGCGCGTCCATCCGCCATAATACGCGATTACTTTTTCCCCTTGTCTTATGACGGATGTTGGGTACGTGCCGAATTCGTCAAATGTTCCCCGTTTCCCAAGACTTAAAATCGGTTTATCTGAAAACCGTAGAATCTTTAAAAGATTGTCTCTTTGCAGATCAACATAACCGGTATAGCTGACGTATTGTCCGTTTGCGTCGCGAAGAGGCCTGCAGGCAAAATATACTCTCACAAAAGTATCAAAAATTAATGTTGCGGGAGCTTGCGCGAATTCCTTCAGCCAGCTTCTTTCGGTTATTTTTGTCGGGTCAAACACCCTCCCCAATTTTTTCCACGTGAACATTTTTTAGTTCAGAGCAATTCATAATGATTGAGCATTTTCTTAATATCTTTTGCGGAATTAAACATCATAACATCTATAATTGACAAATTCGGCAGGCGCGGTTTTTTCTTATATTCGTATATCATTTCTTTTGTTTTCAAAAAAAACAGCGAGATTTTATTTTTTTTAAAAATATCCTTGGAATACAAAGTTTGTCCGCCGATCGGATTGATATATATTTTTGCTTGTAATATCCGGCAAATATTCAGGACTCTCTTTTGGTTTTTCAGCCTGTTATTTTTTTTCATCTCGGACGCTATGTAAAAAGGAGTTTTTATATTCAGATATTTACAGATTTGTTTTTGGGAATTGATAATGAATGATGATATATTCATATCTTCGCACGTGCGTATTTCCAAGAGCAGATTATATACATCGGAGAAAAAAGGAGCTTTTTTATAGTTATTTTTTATTACTGTTAAAAAATGATCCTTTTCCTTTTCAAATTGACCGGAAAAAAAACGGGTATTTATTTTTTTGAGTGAACTGTCTTTTTTGAGGCTGAAAGTAAATACATATTCCTTATCGTTGATTTGTATGCGGTTCCGGTGTATCCATCCTCCTTTTATGTATTGCACATCATCATGTATGACAAATGCATCCACAGCATGGATAAGCTGAAAATATCCGATGTAAGGAAATAAGTACGGCTGCATGATTGCGACTTTCATATGGATTGGAATCTATTGTATCAAAATTGAATTTATTTAATGAAAGAGCTGAGACGAAGACTGCTGTTTTTAGTTAAATCAATGTGAAAAAACTCTTTATTCATCTTTATTTTTTCTTGCGGCCAATCCCACCATGAAATTTTAAGCAATTGATTAATAATATTTTGGCTGAATCTATATTTAATAATTTTTCCAGGATTGCCAACAGCAACGCCGAATGGAGGGATTGGCTTAGTTACAATAGTTCCCGCTCCAATGACAGCCCCGTGCCCTATGGAAACACCGGGAAGAATAATTGCGGAATCACCAATCCACACATTATTTCCTATAATTACATTTCCTTTTATAACGTCCAAGCTTTGCTTGAAGTTATCCATCGCAAGTTTTGCCTGGAGGTTTGCTTTTGAAATATCGTGATTTGATGAACTTATTTTTACGCCAGACCCTATGGCGCAATATTTTCCAATACTTACCTTTGCTCCTCCCAATATTCGTATTGGACCATTAATTCCTGTTCCGTCTCCAATTTCAACTGCTGTTTTAATTTCAGAATTATGAGGAAGATATGCGTCTTTTCCCAATGTCAAATATACATGTTTTTGGAATTTCGTAATGATAATTAAATATTTCTTAGAAAGAAAACGATATATTTTTAACATGATGTAATGATAACACTCAAAATAAAAAATATATAAAATAATTCTATTCAAGATGAGGATTTATTGTTACATTTTGCCGTATGCCGATACCGAATCATTTCTTTTATGAGTCTGAATATTGTGGAAAACCGCGATGTTGAAATCCCGCCGTGTCGGGTATTTTTATAGATAGGAACCTCTTTAATAGGCATGCGGAATCGCTTTGTTTTATCCAGAAATTCAACATCAATCATGCTGTCGGTAAAGTGAAGATCCAGTTTTTTATACACTTCCCTGCCGAATATTTTCGGAGTGCCGTTAATATCAGATGAAGAAATGCCGATAAGCATAGTGCAGAACCCATTGTAGATAAGCGAAGTTATCCTGCGGTACCAGACATCCCTTTTTTTCCTGACGGCGTGAAGAATGATGTCGGGATGTTTCAGGAATTTTTTGACGCATACAAGCAGTTCGTCGTTATATACGCGGGCGCAATTGACATAACAGAGATATGTTCCTTTGGCATGCCGCAGTCCATGCAGTACGCCAAGTCCATAACCGGATTCTTTCAATTCATATACGGATACGCCTCTTAGATTGGCGGCTGTCTTTTTACAAATATCATAACTTGCATCATGCGATCCGTTTATAACCGCAATAAGCTCAAAGGAAATGTTATTCTTTGTAAGAATGTCATGATACGAACGGATAACTTTTCCGATATGATCGGCCTGATTCATGACGGGAAAGACAATGGAGAAATCAACAGATTGTTTCATACGTTTTTATAAGTCCTTCTTTTAATGCTGTTTTTGCTTTCCACCCGAACATTTTTTCCATTTTTGCAGGATTGCCGTACCAATCTTTTATGTCCCAGTTTCTTTGTTTCATGATGTTGAAGACAGGATCTTCATCAATGCCGAATAATTTTTTTGCAAGGAAGGCAAGCTCTTTGACGGTGGTTTTTTTTCCTGTTGCAATATTGAAAACATCGCCGTAATGCTTGGGCTTCAGGGAGGCGGCTATCAATAGCATTGCGCCTATAACATCGTCAATAAAGATGAAATCCCGCGATATTTCGGCATCAACAAAAGGAGGGAATTTTTTTTCTTTTGCTTTCTGAAGAAGAACCGGAATCAGTCTGTCCGGCTCTTCCCATGGGCCGTATACCGAATACAACCGCAAATGGACAACCGGCAGTTTTTCAACCGTTCCATAATATTTCAGAAGATAGTACGCTGCTGTTTTGGATACGGCATAGTGGCTGTTTGGTATCAGTTCATCTGTTTCATGGGGAGACGCTGCGTTCAATCCGTATTCCGACTGCGATCCGGCATGAATATATGCGGAAAAAGGATGTTTTTTCAGGATTTCAATAAGATGTGCGGTTGAAAGAAAATTCGTCCGGTAAATTTTATCAATATCCGTTTGTTTTGAATATGCCCCGTATGCGGAGAGGTTAAAGATAGTTTGGGGCATGTATTTTTTAATATTTTTTTCTATTTCTTCCGGATTGAGGAGATTGCACTTTGCGATATGTTTTTGAGGAATGTTACTTTTTTGAATACGCAAGGAATATTTCGGATCCTGTGAGAATCCAATGACGTCATCTCTTGTTTTCAGGATTGTATGCAAAAGATTGATGCCGACAAACCCGCCTGCGCCGAAAATGGCAATGGGACCGTTCATAGTAATTTCTTCAAAGTTTTTGTAATGTTTTTTTCGTCAAGCCCGTTTTCTTTCAGATAAAAACTGCGGTCTCCGTATTTTTTTGAGGCATATCCTTTTGCACATATATGACGGAATTTTTTTACCGGCAAAGCATGTCCAAGTATAAGCTTTGATATATAGTGTCCCAGTCCCCCGCTTTCACCGTGTTCTTCAATAACGCAGACGGTTTGCGTGTTTTTTATTGAATTGATAAACGACAAAGGAGGAGAAAAAGGAAGTTCTGTTATAAGATAGAGGTCAACTGTATCATGCGGCAGATTCCGCAAGGCTTTTATTGCCTCATGGACGATTGATCCCAAGGCAACAACCGTTATTTTTTTTCCTTTTGCAATAGTTCTGCAGGATGCATAGGCAGGTGCAACCACATCGGAAACATACGCTTTTGTCAGGCGGATATACGCGGGTTCATGCTTTGTGTAGGTTTTCTTGACGATGTTTTCCACATCTTCAAGAAATCCGGGCGCATATACTTTGATATTCGGCAAAGACAGGATTGATGAAACATCCTGCAAAGCGTGATGAGTGGGGCCTGCAATTCCATAGTCAAATCCTCCGCCGAGTCCAACAATCTTGACATTCGCATTCATAAAGCAAATGTCGTTTCGTATCTCTTCCAGAACTTTTATGGTAATAAACGGCGCAATGCTGTATATCCATGGCTTTAATCCCGTGTATGCAAGTCCGGAAGACACCGTTGCCATATTGTGTTCGGCAACACCGGCATTGATAAATCGTTTTTTAAGATTTTTTTGAAGATCTTCAAATGCATTGAATCCAAGATCTCCGGTTAGGAAAATAATATTCCTATCTTTTTGAGCGATAGTTTGCATTGCCGATACAAATATTTTTCTCATGCTGTATATTCTTGTAACATTTCTTTTGTTACTGCGGAATAATTTGAAACAAGATTGTCTTCAATAGCGGGAATTCCTTTTCCTCTTATGGTGTTGCAGATTACAACGTGCGGTTTATCATTTTTTTTACCGTCAACGGTCTTGAAAACTTTATTAATTTCATCCAGATTATGACCGTCGCATTCATACGTATTAAAGCCGAACGCGCTCCATTTTTCCTGTGTTGCCGCATCTCCCAACACGTCTTCTATTTTTCCGAATGCCTGGAATCTGTTTTTATCTATAAGGACAATGAGATTGTTAAGCTGGTGTTTGCGTGCATACAAAGCAGCTTCCCAGACCGCACCTTCATTGCATTCGCCGTCAGAGAGCAGGCAAAATACTCTTTTCTTAATTTTTTTTATGAGAAATCCTTGTGCAAGTCCGCAGGAAAACGACAATCCATGTCCAAGGCTTCCGGTTGCAAGCGGAATTTCATCCTGCATGGTTGACGGCGTATGTATGGCAAAGTCGGTTCCGTTCTGCATATATGTTGAAAGAGCTTTGTCGGAAATTTTTTTCTGATGGTTGAGAACGACAAATAACGCAAGCGCCGCATGTCCTTTTGATAAGACAAATTTATCATTTTTTTTCATTTCGTATATCAGCGTTTGAATCAGTATGTCAACGCAGGATAAACATGAGCCGATATGCGAATGGGTTGTTTTTGCCTTATGGGAAAGCGCCAGCAATTTCAAACGAAGTTCTTTTTGGATGGTATTCATGTGTTAAAATAATTGGTACTTATTATACAATACAAATGGTATATCAGACATGCGCTATCTGCGAAAAAAACAACTATAAAATTTTGTACAAAGCAAACTTTGATGTCAAACAACTTGACGAAAAGATATTTTCCGCCCGTAGGATTCCCGACCGTATTCATTACCGGATTGTTCAATGCAAAACATGCGGATTGCTATATTCCAATCCCATTCTTGAACATGAAGTGTTGGAGAAACTGTATAAAAAAAGCTTTGTTGATTATGACGAGCATATTGATAATTTGAAAGAAACATACGGGTATTATATCCGCCGGTTGAATGAGTATGGAGTAAAAAAACAAAAGCTTCTTGAAATAGGATGCGGAAACGGATTTTTTCTTGAGGAAGCTTTGAGTCAAGGATACAAAGAAGTATACGGGGTTGAGCCGGGAAAAAAATCTGCAGAAAAGGCATCCATGCGCATCAGAAAAAATATTAACACAAACATGTTCAAGGCAGGTTTGTTTCAAAAGAATTTTTTTGATGTTATCTGCTGTTTTCAGACGTTTGATCATCTGTCCGATCCAAACGGCGTACTGAAAGAGTGTTTTTCACTATTGAAAAAAGGAGGGTTTGTTTTATTCCTGAATCATGATGCCGGGTCCTTGGGCGCAAAACTTTTGGGCGAGAGGAGTCCTATCATAGACATAGAACACACCTATCTATACGATAAAAAAACCATGAGAAAGATATTTGAAAAACACGGTTTTTCCGTATTGCGCGTTGAAAGTTCGTTCAACATCCATAGCCTTGGGTATTGGGTGCGATTATTTCCAATTTCCAACGCCATTAAATTTCCTTGTATTCGTTTGTTGAACAGCATGAATATCGGTTCGCTCAAAATAAAATTAAGTCCGGGAAACATTGTTCTTATCGCAAAAAAATAATCTTATTTTTAAGTTGGCAGGTTGTTTTTGCTATAATTTCCAAAACTAAAAATGAAAAAAGATATGAGGGACGCTCCTCTAATATATAAAGATTCAGCAGAAATGTTTTTAAGGGATTTTTTTAAAACCGCTCCGGAATCAGAACGGACAAAAGAAATATATGAATTGTTGAATAATAATCCTCCGTGGGACATCTACTACAATCTTATTCCCCAAAGAAGGCATGTATTAGACTGGTATCCTTTTGATAAAGAAAAAACGTTGTTAGAAATAGGGGCGGGAACAGGAGCGGTTACGAAGGTTTTTTTAGACAATGTTGCATCGGTAACCGCTCTAGAATTATCAAAAACACGAGCGGAAATACTTTCCTACAGATTTGCCGACAAAAAAAATCTGAAAGTTATAGCCGGAAACATGCATCATTTCAAGCCAAATAAAAAATATGATTACGTTGTCATGATAGGCGTATTGGAATACGCAGGTATGTTTTCCCATGGCGGTAAACCTAATTTCTCTCTTTCCCATAAACACGTCTTAGACAAATGCAGTTCTCTCATAAAAAAAGGAGGAAAATTATTTGTTGCTATAGAAAATCCTTTAGGCATACGGTATTTAACCGGAGCGGTTGAAGATCATTACGGAGAATTGTTTGAAGGAGTTGAAAATTATCCTCAATATAACGGAATCAGAACATATACGAAAAGCGAGCTAAAAAAAATAGTCATGGAATCAGGATTTCACAATATTGAACTTTATACGCTTTTTCCCGACTATAAAATTCCCAGTCTGGTTATGCATGAGGATTATATTGACAATCTTAATCAATCGGCTCAATCCTCTTTTCTTAGGAATATTGACTATGCCCATCCTCTTTTTAGTTTGTTTTCGGAA
Source organism: uncultured Gammaproteobacteria bacterium (assembly GCA_964431935.1). Classification (GTDB taxonomy): domain Bacteria; phylum Patescibacteriota; class Microgenomatia; order UBA1406; family GWC2-37-13; genus CAYSLG01. Next base: position 8,285 of record CAYSLG010000012.1, on the reverse strand, counting down.
GTGCTTCTTTCGCATCAATTGGAAAAAGAAAAACTTTTGTCACTTTTTGCGAATTCATATTTAATAATTGCGGAAAAAATATGACGGTTTTATTGTCAAAAACAGGATATTGGAGAAAAGATTCTTTGCGGGTAAGGACAGATATTATCAAAGAGAAGAATAAGATATATGTAAGAAAAACAGCTTTGGGCAGCGACAGCAAGAGAACGCTCCATACTATTCATGCGGCTTATTTATATTTAAAAAAAAATTTGGGGAGAAAGATTGAAATTGCAAAACCAAAAAAAGAACATGAAAATACAATTTTATTTAATTTTTGCAAAGGGCAAAGCGTGGAAAAAATTATAGAAACGAATTTGATTGAAAAAGAGTTTCAAAAAGCGATGTTTTTTTATAAAAAAGGATTGGAAATTATAAATATGTTTCCTGCATATAAAAATTATATAAAAAAAGAGAAAAAATTTATTGAATTTTTTAAAATAAATGAAAAATTTCATAATCTTTCATTGGATTTTTTATATTATCCTTTTTCAGAAATATCCGCAGACCATATCTTAGTACATAATAAAATATATTGTCTCATAGATTATGAAATTTTTTTTGATTCCCCCATTCCCAAAAAATATCTTTTTTTTAGATACCAATTTCATTTATTGCACAATTTACAGCAGATATTAACCGCGCTTGCGGGTTCGGATTTTTATTTAACGCAATACTTAAAAGACGTATATATTCCTGCAGAATGGGTAGACATATTTCCGTTACCAAAGACAGAAAAAGAACTCTTTCTTGGTATGGAAGAAGAAAATTACAGGTTTATGAATTGGCAAACACCAAATTTTAAAAAGCTCATTGATTATTCTCCACACGAAATACACAAGAGAGCTCATGCCAAATTTACAAAAGGAACCATGTTGGAACTTATTAATATAAAAGCGGATATGCCGCCTCAAAGCAATGAAATAACAAATGAAACCTATAAAAGATTGGTTTTGGAAAAAGAGAAAGAACTTGATTATTTTAAACAAATAGTGGAGAAAATAACTTCAGCAAAATTTTATAAAGTATGGCAATTTTACTGCAACGTAAGAGATACATTTTTGAAAAGAAAATGAAAAAAATTTTACAGATAAAAAAGATTCCCTTTATTTTTTTTGCTGTCGCCGTTTTTCTTCTTCTTAATATTTTTTTCAATTTCAAAATTTTTAAGGAGGATGTTTTCGGTTATAATCCGCAAAAGGTTACGATTGACGATGGCGTTGTTACGGAATTTCTGACGGATTTGGAATATCGGCGACTGCAGTCTTTCAAGAACCCGTTTTCCCCGACAAACGCATTGTTTTATCCTTTTACAACGCCAATAGCGCTGAATGATACGTCGGCAATGAATCTCCTGTTTTTTCCCATTCTCCGGCCGTTTTTTAATATTCATCAGACAACGCTTGTTATTGCTATTTTCAATATTTTTCTTTCCAATCTTCTCATGTATTTTTTGTTAAAAAGACTGCGTGTTCATCAGTATGCGGCATTTCTGGGAAGTCTTATTTTTGGATTTACGCCGTATATAATATCTGCGATTACCGGCCATTATACGTACACGGCTTTATATTTTTTCCCGCTTCTTTTCCTAACCGCATATGAATTTATACAGAGCGTATCATTGAGAAAAAAACTTTTGTTTTCCTGCTTTTTTGGTATTTTTTTGGGTGCGTCCTTATACACAAACCCGTATTATTTTATTATATCAGCGTTGGGAATCGTGCTATATTCTCTTCTCTTCTTTTTTTTAAAGAGAAAAGAATTCATCGGTTTTTTCCTGAAGAATATCGTATATTTTTTTATCTCTTGCGCTTTCTTCTTTTTTGTATTGTTTCCTTTGCTGACAGAAATGAAAAAAGCCATTGATTTGTATGGATCAAGCGCAAAAGTGCATGTGGGAAGTTCCATTGTATTGTCTTCTGATTTATTTAATTTAGTTATTCCGAACGAACAGAATCCCTTATACAATCTTATATTTACAAAATTGGCAAACGCTCCCCTCCCTTTCTCAAAAATTTCCCACTTCTTTTTTTACAGCTGGTACAGTTTTTCATATCCGGGGATACTGATTCTTTTAACAGGCGCATTTTTTATCATATATTGGAAAAAACTTGAAAAAGAAATAAAAGATCGCATAGAGCCGCATCTTTTTGCAAGTGCGGCATTTTTTATCCTGATGCTGGGGCCATTTTTAAAATTGTTTAACCGGTGGATGATTGTGCTTGATGAAAATATTCCCGTTTACATTCCTTTGCCGTTTTTACTGCTTCGTTTTATTCCCGGGCTTGAAACATTGCGTGCTCCCGTACGGTTTGTAACAGTGTTTGTTTTTTTAGCTGCGATTGTTTTTGCATTATTATTTGATTGGGTATTGAAAAGAACGGAAAAAAAGAAACAAATTTTATTACTTCTTCTGTTTTTTGCTATTTTTTTTCTTGATCAAATGTATGTGATACGCGATAGAATTTCAACCAATATTCCTTTGCGCATCTATGAATATATCAAACAGGATAAAAAGCAGTCAACAGTGCTTGAAATTCCGTTTACTGTGCGCGACGGATTGCAGTATGCGGGATTTGTGCATGCAACGTCAATTATGCGGAGTCCGCTTCTTCACAATAAGCCGATTATCGGCGGATACCTTTCAAGAGTTCATCCGTCTGTTTTTGAGTATTACCGCAATCTTCCTTTTATCGGGCATACTGCAGAAATTATTGATAAGGGAAATTACCATTTGTATAAAGAACAACCCGCCTCTGTTAAGATTACTCCTTATACGGAAAACATACTCCTTATGAAAGACGAGTTTGACTTTCTGGATATAAAATATATTATTTTGAAAAACGATGAAGCATATACCGCGCCTATAGAAAAAATTATTTCCGACGTAGGATTTAAAAAGAAATTGACCGATCAGGCGTATGATCTTTTTGAAAGAATCATAGAAGTAAAAAACTTTGACAATGTTCGGTTCGGTTCGGATAATGATAGGATGTATGCGGGAATAGGATTTGATAAACGGGAAAACGGTTTTCGCCGGATAACGGATAAGATTGCAACTATATTTCTCAAGTCATTTGACGCGGATAAAAAAATATTAGTCATTGATGCGGCATCTGTACAGTCGGGGCAGACGGCAAAAGTATTTGTAAACGGATTGTATATAAAAACCATCTCATTTGATGCAAAAAGAAAATATGTTTCCTTAGATGTTTCTTCCGGCTTGAAACAGGGAATGAATGAAATTCTTATGGTATTTTCGGATACCGGTTTGCAGTTTTTTTCCGTAAAGCTTGATTAAGCCAAACATATGAAACGTATGAAATATTTTTATTATAAGTATCCTTTTATATTTGTTCTTATTGGTTTTGCGCTCGTAAATTTTCTTTTTAATGCTCATATTTTTTGGAAACAGCTCATAGATGACGGTTCTTTGCGGGGAGCGGTGTGGGGAGAAGTCAGAGTATATGAATGGCTTACCGACACATTCTATAAAACGCTTTTGCGGGGAGAAAATCCTTTTGGCGTGGTGAAAAATATGCTGTATCCTTTTGGAATTCAGCTGGGATTGACAGATGCGGGCAACGGGATTTTTTTCATGTTTCTCCGCCCTTTTTTCAGCATGCATCAGTCAATGGCTCTTATCGTTGCTCTCTCTCTTTTTTTTGCAAACATCGGAATGTTTGTATTGTTAAGGAAGTTTGGTATAGGAATAATCCCCTCTTTTTTAACAGGATTGGCATATGGATACATGACGTTTCTTATGCCGCGCGGAGGACATTTGAATTACTGGTGCATTTATGTGTTTCCCTGGTTTTATCTGAGTATTATGCAGTTAATTCAGGCGCGCTCCCCTGTGCAAAAATATATAAGTTATCTTGGTATTTCGTTTTTTTTTGTTCTGACGCTGTGGATAAATTTTTATTATTTTATCATGCTTCTTATTTCACTCGCTTCTTTCGGTTTGTATTTTCTTTTTTTCCACAGAAGTATTTTTCTGCAGAAAATATTAGAGCTTTGGCGGGATATTTTTGCGGTTATTGTATTGATTTCCATTCTTCTTATTCCTTGGGCGCAAGCGCTATATGAAACTATTTTCTTTGATATAGTTCCGAAAACAACAGGCTGGGGAGGAGCGATACAGTTTTCTTCCGATTTATTCGGATATTTTATCCCGAGTATTTACAGTCTTTCCCTTCATGCGGTTGCCGGATTTTTTGGTTCCCGATTTGCATTTGCAAGAGGAATATTTGAGCAATTCAGTTATCCCGGCGTAATAATACTCGGATCGTATTTTCTTCTGATATTTCTTTTATGGAAAAAGAAACTGCCGGTAAAATTCCGAAGCAGAATACTCCCCTTCTTTATGGTGAGCATTGTATTTTGGGTATTGACACTCGGCCCTTTTTTGCATGTGTTCGGCCATTGGGGGCTGACGGTTGATGAAGGGATACGGATTGTTGTTCCTTTGCCGTATATACTCCTGCATTACATCCCTCTTCTGGAAAATATCCGCGTCCCCGGACGCCTCATTGTCGGATTTATTTTTTTTGCATATATAACAACAGGATTTCTCTTGGATTTCTTTTTAAGAAAAAAATCAAAAACGTTTTTATTTATTTTTTCCGGATTGTTTATGCTGGTTTTTTTGGTTGATAACAGATATGTTAATAATATTTCTCCGCCTTCTTTTGTATATCCATACAAAATATTTCAAGAAATTAAAAAAGACCCTGAAAAGGTAACGGTTCTTGAAATTCCGTTTACCGTGCGGGACGGTTTTACCTATTTTGGAGATGGAAATGCAGTCTTAAATATAGAAGGAGAATCGTATCATGGCAAACCGGTTATCGGCGGTTATACGGGAAGGATCGCAGATTATAAAAAAAATTATTATCGGCAAAATCCTCTTTTTGGCTATTTGGGAAGAGTAATTGACATAAGTCTTATGGGAAATCCCAGCGTTGATAAAAACGACTTGTCAAGATGGCAAGTACTGGATCTGCAATTGGGAAGAGACGCCGCTGACTTTCTTGATGTTAAGTATCTTATCACCGAAGATAAGAGGCAATACATGGCAACGCTATCTGCGCAACTAAAAGAATTGGGCTACAGGGAGAAAATGGAAGATGACGGTTACAGCCTTTGGGAGAAAATTCTTGAAAAAAGAGAGTTTTTGGATATACAAATGGGAAATCCAGACGATATTATTTTCCTTGAAATGGGCTGGTATCTTCCCGAAGGAAATTTCCGCTGGTCTGAAAAGAAAAGCTCGGTGATGGTTAAAGTTATCAAAAAAAGGCCGTTTTATGTGCGGTTTACTATAGAGCCTTTTGTTTCCAACGAAAAAACAACGGTCTATGTTAATAAGAAAAAAATAGGGACGGTCCTTGCAAAAAAAGGAGTACATGATTATTCGTTGCCTGTTGCAAAAGAACTATTAGTTGAGGGAATAAATACGGTGCATTTTATTTCTGCGCATTCATATCGGCCGTCTGATATTGTATCCGGGAATGAAGATATGAGAGAACTTTCAAACAAATTTTACTCAATTGCCCTACAAGATATTCCATGATGATTCCAATACTTACCGAAACACTGCAGATTATTCTTATCCTTTTTTTTATGGGAGCGGGATTTACCGCGATTTTTCTTCCGAAAATTCTGAAAGAAGATTCTTTCTGGCTTATTCCGTGGTTTGGGATAATCGTGATTGCGGTGTTGGGCGTTGTATTCAACCTCGGCAAAGTTCCGTTATCGCAAAGCAAAGATATTGTATTGGCAATAGGAGGCGCCTTGATGATATATGCCGTGCTCTCAAAGAAAAAAATCTTTCATCTCAATAAAGAAGTCCTTTTTCTTGCGATACTGGTTTTGGTAAGCCTTATTTATAATCTGTTTCCGTTGATGGCGCGTGTCGGGTATCCAACAACCATTTCTCTTGGCAATCTTGACCCGATGTCCTATACGCCTGTTGCGGATTTTCTGAAAAACCACTCTCTTTTTGAAGGAAAATTATTTGAGCATTACAAACCGTATTTGTGGGCGACCGGCGATTTGCTGCATGGAGGATTCCGTTGGGGAAGTCCTATGGTCTTGAGTTTTATTGCAAGCGTGTTGGGAGTCAGGGCGTATGCCGTATATTTCATACTGCTTGTTTTGAGCTTTGTTCTGTCGTTTCCTCTGGTATATATCTTGGCAAAACGAATGATAACAAAAGGAGGAGGGCTTCTCATGCTGTTGATTTTTTTTACGTTTGCTTTTAATTCAACCATGTTATACATGGTTTACAATGTTTTTTTTGCCCAGTTTCTTTTTTCAGGAATATATATAGTGCTATTTCTTTTGATATATGAATACTTTAAGAGTACTGATGCGTCTTTGCGTTTTAATTTTTTTGATCTTCTTATAGCATTATCTATATCTTCTATTACAACAATATATCCCGAAGGATTGGCGTTTGCGCTTGTTCCTCTTATTATTGCCGTTGCTTTGCATACTTTAAGAAACAAAAATGTTAGTTATGCGGTGCAATTCTTAAAAATATGCGCGTTGGCTTTTGTGATTAATCCGTATACATTCGGAACCGCCGTAGAGCAGAATATAAAAATAATCGCGTCTTCCACACGGTCGGTATTTATAGGATGGGAGAATATACCGTATGCCGCGCCTCTTGAAATTATGGGTTTTTACAATCTCTATTATTCAAGAAATCTTTCCGGATTTATTGATGTTGTCTTGGGGATTCCCATTGTTTTTATCTGGTTTATGGGCTTTAAAAAATTAAAATATCCTCTTGTTATGCTATCATACGTCTTTACGTTTTTACCGTTATATATCGGATTGCGGTATATATTCCCAAATTTTTTTACCTATCATCGTGTTGTTACCTATTCTTTGTTTCTTTACCCTGTTCTTTTCGGCGCGGGCATACTATATTTTTTTGAATTTCTTCATAAAAATTTGAAATATGTATGTATCGGAATTTTTATTATTCTTTCTCTTCGGTCGGCGTACAGAACAACGTATCAAATGTATTGGCATATGCGGGTTGTTGACAAAGCGCTTATATCTTTGGAAGAGCTTAATTCTGCAAAAAATATTCCCCAGCCGTTTTATACTGCGGATGTATTCTTGGGCGAATATGATTTGTGGAAGCGGTTGTGGCGGGAATATTTCTTGATGGATAATCTTATTATTACCCGCCAAAATTTTCCGACAGAAATACCGTCATTGCCGGAAGAATATACGGTTTTGGCGGAAAAAGATCGTGTTGAATACCAAGGGAAAAAACTGCAGTTCAAAACTATTGTATGGGAAAACGAATATTACAAACTCGGTGAGATTGAAAAGATTCCCTATGCCGACGATCTGGAAAAATTAATAAAAAAGTAACTATGGTGAATATTTTTCTTTATGCGGCTGCAATTATTGCAATTCTGTATATTTTGGGATACGGATTGACATTGCTTATACTGCCGAGTTCTTTGCGTCAATATTCATTTTGGCTTATTCCCTGGGTCGCCATTATTTTTTTGATTTTTACCTTGGTTGTTTTTAGTTTGGCGGGCGTGCCGGTATCTGTTGTCTCGCCTGCTCTTATAGGTTTACTGCTTTTTCTTGACGTGTTTGTAATGTTCAAAACTTCCTTAAAATTTGCAATCAGTTTCAAAGAAATTTTATATGTGGGTTTTTTAATGCTCATGGTTTTTACCGTTGCTTCTTATCCCCTCTTGCGCCATGAAAAATACCTTACGACAATTTCTTTGGGAAATAACGATCCGGTGATATATGCTTTGACGGGAGATTATCTTGTCAATCATAGCATCAATGAATTTTTCCGGACGAATCAGGTCTCGTTAAAGGAACGGTATCTTGGCGTGGGGAATCTTATCGCCGGAGGATACCGCTGGGGAAGTCCGATGCTGTTGTCTTTTTTTCTTTCGGTTCTCAACCTCAAAGGGTACCAGCTTGAATATCTCCTGCAGGCGATTTTATTTGCCCTCTGCTTGCCGCTTCTTCATGTGTTAATAAAATTAATCTACAAACCTTCAGCTATTGTCACGGTTTTTGCGCTGATAGTGTTCGGGTTTAATGCGAATTTATTATATATGGTATATCACAATTTTTTCGGCCAGGTTCTTTTCTGGGGGATAGAATTATTTTTGATTATCGGATTTTTTTCATATTTTCTCAGCGATGATGAAAAAAATAAATACATAAACAAACATGATATTATGATAAGC
>CAYSLG010000011.1:11783-18152 GCA_964431935.1 uncultured Gammaproteobacteria bacterium | reverse complement strand
CTGTCATCAACATCAGATCCTGTTGTACCAAGAACAACAGGAGCAATGGTCTTGCTTAAAAATGCAAGATACACGCGCGCATTATACGGAAGATCTTTCGGTTTTTTTGCTTTTTTTACCTCTTCCCCGTCCCATCCGTCAAATTCAACAATATGGGGTTCAAGATTGTCAAGCGCATCCTGATAGGGAAAATATCGCGTTTCTTTTCCGGTTTTTTTATCAGTGTAGGCGATGACGACTTGAATTGGCTGGTTTTCTTTTGAAGCGTCAAGATGAGTGGCGCTTACATATTCATACCCCGATGCTTTTTTCAAATACTGCGCTATCGGAATAGTAACAGAATAAATATCCCGCAATCTTCCGGTTGATCTCCCTTTTTCGTCAAATGCAGTCTGTATCCATTGTTCTTTCTTTTCGTCTTTGATCGTGGGAAGCTTTCTTTGTCCGACGCTTGACACATATGTTGTCTTCATGACGGCGGTGCGAAGGGCGATTTCTTCGGGAAGAATGATATTGTACGTTGCGTCGTTAATATTGCGCGATGCGGGTCTGCTTGAAGTAACATCCGGATACACGCCGTGATACGGATCCAGTCCCACGCCCTGCGCTCCTTCTATAGTAAATGGAATTTTTATATCGCCCCATGCTTTGTGAAGCATGTCATACATTTGTGAAGTAACATGTTTTATCAGTGCATCTCTCGCTTCACTTAACCGGTCAATAAATATGTTTTCCGTGCCGACTTTTCGCCTTGATCCTTTATCTGCGGTAAGCGTTGGAACCTGTATATCTTCTATCTCGCGTTCAGAACCGTGAATCAGTATTTTATATAGCTCAAAATGTTTTTTGAGGATTTCTTTCCATTCTCTTGACATAAGATCTTTCATGGTAACCGGAAACCGCTGGTAGATACTTGCATAGGCTGTTGCAATACCTCTTCCGGTTGACCCTTTCCCGCCTTCCATATAGGTATTGAGCATGTATTCAAGAGCGCGGTGCGTATCCAAAGCAAGAGGTGTTCTTTCGTCAATAAAAAATGCTCCCGGCAGAGATCCGCCGAATTCTTTTTTTACTCTCTCAATTTCAATAACCAGATCTTCCGGATGAATCACCATGCCGCGAAGCATCAAGACGGTTGCCTGTTCTTTTATGATACCTATGGGAAGCTGATGAGTGACGATTTTTTTTCCGTTATAAAGCGTTTCATGCCCTGCGTTTGCTCCGCCATTGAATCTGGCGCAGTACATTTTCTTCTGTTTTGCAAGATATTCGTTGAATTTTACGATAACCGATCCTTTTCCCGAATCTCCAAAAAAAGCATCTTCAACACAAACGCTTTTTGGCCTGATCGTGCTGGTTTTCTTTTTGAACGGATTGTTTTTGAGAGGTTGTTCAAGAAGATTCGTTTTTTTATGCTTCACATCCCGATATATCTTGAGAATGTCAGATTTCTTCATGATGTTTTTTCGAACAAAAAATTCTAACAATATTATTTGAAGAAAACAAGGGGATTTTGTATAATGAAAATACATGTCTCACTTTGACCATAGCACATATATTTCACCCTTTACATGGCGCTATGGATCAGAACAAATGCGCACCATCTTCAGCGAATCCCATAAATATGCGCTTTGGAGAAAAATCTGGATTGCGCTTGCAAAAGCCCAGCATGAAGCAGGACTCATCTCAAAAGAAGAACTGCAGGATCTTGAAAAATACAAAGACGCTATTGATATAGAAGAAATTCTTCGCATTGAGAAAGAGACAAAACACGATGTTGTTGCCGCAATAAAAGAATTTGCCGGAAAAGCAGAAAGAGGAGGAGGAAAAATCCACCTTGGCGCAACAAGTATGGATATTGTTGACAATGCGGAAGTCGTACGGACAAAAGAAGCGCTTGACGTTGTTGAAAAAAAATTGAGAATTATTCTCCTGCAATTTGCGGAAAAAATAAAAACATATCATAATCTCCCCTGCATGGCATATACCCATCTTCAGCCCGCAGAGCCGACAACAGTCGGATACCGGATGAGTTTTTATGCGCAGGATCTTCTGACTGATTTTGAGCTGCTGCAGTTTGTAAAAAAAACCCTGAAAGGAAAAGGGATGAAGGGGGCTGTCGGAACCGCGGCAAGCTACCAATCGCTTCTTCGCGGCACCGGCGTGTCACCACAGGCAATGGAAGAAAAAATTATGAAAGAGCTTGGTATTGAGGCTTCGCTTATCAGCACGCAGGTATATTCGCGGAAATTTGACTATTTTGTTTTGGCGGTTTTAGACAGCGTTGCCTCATCTCTTGCAAAATTTGCGGCAGATGTGCGTATTCTCCAATCCCCTCCTATTGGGGAATGGTCAGAGCCGTTTGGGAAAAAACAGGTCGGCTCATCTGCAATGCCGTTCAAGCGCAATCCGGTTAACGCCGAAAAAATATGCTCCCTTGCGCGCTACATTGCATCCTTGCCGGCAATCGCATTGGAAAACGCAACGCTTTCGTATCTTGAGCGCACCCTTGACGATTCTGCAAACCGCCGCATTTTCCTTCCCGAGGCATTTTTGGCAACAGACGAAATACTGGAAACATCCCAAAAAATACTTTCGGGTCTTGCCATACATACAGAGCGTATTACATATAATTTTGCCCAGTACGCGCCGTTTGCCGCAACCGAACAAATACTCATGGAGTCGGTAAAACACGGCGCAAACCGCCAGGACATGCACGAAATTCTGCGGACTATTTCTCTTTCTGCATGGAGCGCAATCCGGGAAGGAAAACAAAATCCTCTGGAGCAATATATTCTTGAAGATCCAAAAATAAACGCGTATCTTTCAAAAAAACAGATACAGGAATTACTTGACCCGAAACAACACGTTGGTACAGCGCCGGAACGGTCGCTCGCTTTGGCAAACAACATTACAAATACAATCAAATAATATGGAAAAACCTCTTGTTTCAATTGTTATGGGAAGCGATTCTGATCTTCCCGTTATGAAAGAAGCGTCTGATATTCTGAACCAATTCAACGTCTCTCATGAAACGCTGATTCTTTCGGCCCACCGGAGTCCGGAAGAAACTGCGCAGTACGCAAAGCAGGCGATAAAAAATGATGTACGGGTTGTCATTGCCGGAGCAGGCGGAGCCGCACATCTTGCCGGCGTCATTGCTTCGCTTACGACGCTCCCCGTAATCGGCGTTCCCATAAAAACTCCTGCGCTTAATGGCACCGACTCTCTTTTTTCCATCGTGCAAATGCCCCCGGGCATTCCGGTTGCAACGGTCGGCATCAACGCCGCAAAAAACGCAGGTATTCTTGCCGCGCAAATTCTTTCCCTATCCAATCCCGCACTCCAGAAAAAACTTGAAGACTATAAACAATCCCTGTCAAAAAGCGTCTTTGAAAAAACAAAAAAACTTAAAAAAATAGGAATTAAAAAATATTTATCAAATACAAAAGTATACAAACAAAAACCATTCTCCAATCCATTCCCGATGTTTTAAAAACTATTGACCTTTCCGGCATGGGGAAAAAACACCAGGGGAAGGTGCGCGATTTTTATATCACGGATACAAACCGCGTTATTGTGACAACAGACCGCCAGTCCGCATTTGATGTTGTATTGGGGCATATCCCTTTCAAAGGCGCGGTATTGAATCTTCTCTCCGCTTACTGGTTTGAAAAAACAAGACATATTGTCCCCAACCACATGATCTCCGTCCCCCACCCCAATGTACTTATTGCAAGAAACTGCGAGCCGATTCCGATTGAGATGATTGTGAGAGGATATATTTCCGGCGTGACAAAAACGTCAATCTGGTATTCGTATGAACGCGGCGAGCGGACAATTTACGGCCTGAAATTTCCCGACGGTCTGAAAAAAAATCAGACGCTACCTACGCCCGTAATCACACCAACAACCCACGGTGGAGGAACAGGGGGACATGACGAACGATTAACCCGCGAAGAAATTATCGGGAAAAAAATCGTCAGTGAAAAATTATATAAGCAAATGGAAGAAACCGCCATCAATTTGTTTACATTCGGAGGCGCTTTATGCGAAAAGCGCGGACTGATGCTTGTTGATACAAAGTATGAATTCGGTTTGCACAACGGAAAACTTATGCTCATGGATGAAATTCATACGCCTGATTCTTCGCGCTTCTGGATAAAAAAGACGTATCAATCCCGTTTTGAAAAAGGGCTTGAGCCGGAGAATTTTGACAAGGAATTCCTGCGCCTCTGGTATGCACAGCGCGGATACAAAGGAGACGGCAAACCGCCCGAAATGGCAAAAGATCTGATTGTTTCCCTTGCAAAACGGTACATTGCCGTCTATGAAAAAATATCTAGTAAACGATTCAGGTCATACCAGTATCCAATTGAAGATTCTATACTAAAATCACTCCGCCAATGAAAAAAACGTATAAACAGGCAGGCGTTGACATACAAAAAGGAGATGCCGCTTCTCATATCGCGGCAAACCTGTCAAAAAAAACATTCAGGAGTGAGATTGAGGAAATTCAGGGAATCCCTGCATTTTCGGCGCAATTTGGAAATTATAAACATCCGTATCTTCTGGGCGCAACAGACGGTGTAGGAACAAAATTAAAAATCGCATATGAGGCAGGAGTCCACAATACCGTCGGCATTGACCTTGTTGCCATGTGCGTCAACGACCTGGTAAGAAGAGGCGCAGAGCCCCTTTTTTTTCTCCCCTATCTTGGTATCCAAAAAATAAATACGGAAACAACTACTCACATCATGGAGGGAATTGTTGAAGGATGCAAACAGGCAAACTGTTCAATAATCGGCGGAGAAACCGCAGAACTGACAGATATTTATAAACAGGGAGAGTATGATCTTGCCGGCACTGCAGTCGGCGTTGTGGAAAAAGAAAATATCATCACCGGAAAAACAATCCGGGAAAATGATACACTTCTTGCAATTCCCTCAAGCGGGCTTCACAGCAACGGATATTCTTTCGTGCGCAAAACGCTTCTTCCAAAATTTTCATTATCCGATACAATTCCGGATCTCGCAACAAAAACACTCGCAGAAGAATTGCTTGCACCAACACGCATTTATGTAAAAGAAATCCTCTTGTTATTACGGCAGAATATTGAAATCCACGGCATTGCCCATATCACAGGAAGCGGCATATACGGAAAACTGGGAAAAATTATACCGCACGGCCTGTCTGCTGTTGTTAACAGAAATTCATGGAGACCTCACGATATTTTTGGCTTAATCCAAAAAACAGGAAACATTGACGAAGAAGAAATGTATCATACGTTCAATATGGGAGTCGGGATGATCCTTGCCGTACCGGAAGATTCAGTAAAAAAAATACAAATCCTTATTCCTGAAATCATCATTATTGGAAATATACAAAAAGGAAATAGTCCGATAATTATTGAGTAAGGATCGGTTCAACGGCTCTTCTTCTATCGCGAGAAATACATTGTGAAGGATAGGACTCCAAAATGCGGCTTCCGGGCAACGTAATGCATGTTTTCCATGAAATCGGCAATGCTTGCGGTGTTTTTATTTTTCCATATACGAATAATCCGATTACTATTACGCAAAAAAGAACACTGCAAAAAAAAGTAAAAAAACGCGCATAGGATATTCCGCCAAACTCTGCCAATCGTATTATAAAAATAAGAAAAATAAAAAAAGCGGCAATAAGACTTGCCGGAGGCATAAATGGTCTTACCAATTCATCTCCTCCGCCTATTTGCAGCCATCTTACCCATCCGGGATATTTCATGATAAAAACATGAAGAAATACAAATAGCATTGTTATGCGAATACCCCAATTCTGTAAAGACCACCATATTTTTGGATGTATCAGCCGTATTGTATATCTTAATGAAAGAACAAAAAGAATTGTTAAAATAATTAACCCAAAAAATCCGAGGAGAAATATGAAAATATTTTTTTGATAATACGAAATCGGGAATCTATAGGGAAGAAAAAAAAGAGAAATAACACCATGTAACAATGCCAGAAAAAAAGCCGCAATACCCAATTCTTTTCTGTACTGCAACATCGGATCAAAAAATTGAAAGAGGCGGGAAAATATACCGATGAGAAAAACTATACCAAGAAGAATTATCGCATCTGTCGCAAGTATTTTATTGGCAATCCAAAGATCAAAATATCCTCTTCTTGTATATAGATAGAAAAAAACAATAGTATAGATTATTCCGGAAAAAATAATCGCAACGCTGTATTTTTTTATACTTTCTTTCATTGCCATTTTTATTACAGGCAAAGTGCGTTTTTAAATTGAGTGGAAGTTATATTTATGAAACACGAAGCAATATAAAAAGATATAAACTTGCTTTTTTGTCTTGTAGTAGGCGCTGTT
>CAYSLG010000011.1:0-11773 GCA_964431935.1 uncultured Gammaproteobacteria bacterium | reverse complement strand
CATTAGGTATGACTATCAACCTTTACAGCTTGAAAACATCTAAATCTGTATGCGGGAAAAAAGATAACTTCCAATATATAAAATAATACCCGCGCTTATACTTAATACTATCACATCAAAGAAAATACCGAAATACGATATATTGGTAAGGGAAACGCGCAGCGCATCAACGCCATATGTTAACGGATTAAAACTTGAAATTAATTGTAGAATTTTCGGAGAACTCTGTAAGGGAAATAGTGCTCCGGACAAAAAAAACAACGGCATCACAAGAAAATTCATAATCAGCTGGAATCCCTGAAAATCATCAAGCAGGGAAGCGATTGCCGTTCCTAATGCGGTAAACAAAAATGCTATAAGAAACATTACACATACGACAACCGGCAGCATAAACCAATTCACCGGACGGAATCCTGCAATAAGTGTTAGAAAAAAGATAATAACTCCCTGAAGAACCGCAATTGTTGCTCCGCCCAACGTTCTTCCCAGCATAATATGGAAACGGGGCACCGGCGCAACCAGCGTCTCTTTCAAAAACCCGAACTGCCTGTCCCAGATAAGATCAATGCCGGAAAAAATACCGGTAAATAAAATTCCCTGCGCAATAACGCCGGGCGCAAGAAAATTAATATAGTTCCCCTGGCCTGCTTTCTGAAAAATCGGACCAAGCCCGAATCCCAAAGCGAATAAAAACAATGCGGGTTGCCCCATAGCTCCAATGATGCGCGATTTGGAGCGCAGGTATCTTTTCATCTGCCGAAGCCAGAGAATATAAATAGTAGACATACTATAAATAAATACCCAAATTCCAAGATACAATAACCAAACAATAATCAATATTCAAATTCCAAACAATTTAATTTGAATTATTGTAATTTGGAATTTGTTTGTATCCTGCCTGCCTGCCGGCAGGCAGGATTTATTGGTGATTGGTTATTTTCCTTCTTCTCTAATCTCGTGTCCTGTCAATTGTAAAAAGGCATCGTTTAATGACGTTGTATGTGTTTGTTTTTTTAATTCCTCATTCGTTCCCTCGGCAATAATCTTTCCGTGATCAATCACTGCAATCCTGTCTGCAATCCGCTCCGCTTCATCCAGATAATGCGTGGTAAAAAAAACAGTAACATTCTCTTTTGTATTCAAATTCTTAATATAATTCCACGTCTGGTTTCTTGTCTGCGGATCCAACCCGAGCGTCGGTTCGTCAAGAAAAAAAATACGGGGATGGTGAAGAAACCCGCGCGCAATTTCCAGCCGTCTCCTCATCCCGCCGGAAAAGGTTTTTGCAAGCTGGTTTCTCTTATCCCATAACTCAACCATTGACAATAATTCCTGTATGCGCTGTCTGCGAAGCACCGGAGTAACACTATAGACAACTCCGTGAAATTCCATGTTCTCATACGCCGTCAGATTTTCATCCAGGCTCTGATCCTGAAAAACAATGCCGAAGGATTTCCTGACTTCATCCTGCTTCAAAAGCGGATCAAAGCCGTTGATACGGATTTCACCGCTTGTTGGCCGAAGAAGTGTTGTCAGCATTTTTATCGTTGTGGATTTGCCCGCGCCGTTTGGCCCGAGAAATGCAAGTATTTCCCCTTTTTTTACTTTGAAAGAAATGTTGTTTACCGCAACAGTCTTGCCGAATTTTTTTACCAGATTGTGTACGGTTATTGCAAAATTCATAGCGAACTACATTATAATTGAATAAGAATACTTTTTTATGAAAAAAAACACATCCTATCTTTCCGCGGGAATATTCTGCGGAATTATTTTTCTCCTTCTTTCTTTTGCCATAAAATATGCATCGGTTAATTCGCAGGACGTGTATGTTATTACCTTTATCCAGAGCGTCATTCCGAAGATAATGGATCGGACGCTTTCTTTTTTCAGCCTTCTGGGAAGTTTTGAAATTCTTACTCTTATTCTTGTTTTACTATATGTTTTGAAAGGGAAAAAAACAGAAATTGAGGATTTTTTCTTTTACGGAGTCGGGTTAGGTGTTGAACTTATCGGAAAACTGTTTATTTTTCACCCAAGCCCTCCCAGCCAATTTTTCCGCTACAATATCTCTTTCTTTTTCCCTACGGCATATTTTCAGACCGGCCACTCTTATCCGTCCGGACACAGCTTCAGGACGGCGTTTCTTGCCATTATTGTTTTTTTTCTCATTTGGGAGTCAAGAAAGATGAATGCGCCAATAAAAATATTGGCAATACTGTTTCTTATTGCGTTCAGCACAACGATGTTTGTATCACGTATCAGCCTCGGAGAACATTGGCCGTCGGATGTTCTCGGCGGCGCTTTGCTTGGGTTTGCGTTTGCCTTTTTCAGCGAACATACAAAGCATACCACCCGCAAATATTTTCCTAATGGATAAAAAAATAAAAAACCATTTCAGACAAAAAGATCCTGTTTTGTTTTCATATCTAAATGAAATCGTTCTTGAAAAATATTCTCTGCCGGAAAATCTGTTCGCAAATCTCTGTGACGCAATCATTTCCCAGCAGCTTTCAAAAAAAGCAGGCGATACAATACTATCCCGTTTTGAAAAGCTTTTTCCGCATGGAGATATTACACCTAAAAATCTTTTGTCTATACCCGATGAAATAGTGCGGTCAGCCGGCATATCGTATCCAAAAATACGATACCTCAAAGATCTTGCCGTAAAAATAACAGAACATGCTGTTCATTTTGAGAGTTTCAAGACAATGCAGGATGAAGATATTATCAATGCACTAATGCAGATAAAAGGAATCGGCAGGTGGACTGCGGAAATGTTTCTTATGTTCGGCTTAGGACGGGAAAATGTATTTTCTTTTGGAGATCTGGGACTTCGCCGGGCAATACAAACTCTCTACGGATTCAAAAACGAACCGAAAAAAGAAGATATGGAAAAAATTGTTACAGCATGGGAACCGTATAAAACCTATGCCTGTAGAATCCTGTGGGAAATTCACGGCCTTAAAAAATAACACTCTCTTCTTCTTTTCCTTTTGATCTGTCAAGAATATAAATATCTTCATTATAAGTATTGATGCCTACAAATTCCGCATCGCCGCGGATAACCGCTTCCATGGGGCGGCATACATGACAACCGTCTGTATGAGGACATTTGAAAACATTCAATTGCCGCGCTGTTTTCATCTGCTTTGCAATATCAAGAATGTTTGTCCTTGATTCCTCAATATCGGGAATCTTCTTCTCTTCGGGAGCGTCTTTTCTTTCCAGATACCAGTAGCTTGCTTTTGAAACCGGCTTTTTCTGACAGTAAGTTGCCAAAAGATGATAGATGGGAAGCTGAAGCGAATCTGCTTTTTCATCCGAAACGCTTGTCTTAAAATCAATAATATGCACGCTGTCTGTTTCGGACATATATTCAAGCCAGTCTATTTTTCCGCACAGGATAATATTTGCTTCTTCCGACAGCCAGAAATACGGAAGGTTCATTTTTATTTTTACGGCAAGGTTTGTCAAAGGACCCGGATGTTTCATAACCCGGGAGAGAATGTTTTCTCCTCTTTTTTTATATGTTTCTTCGGAATCTCCTCCGGTAAATCCTCCTTTTTTACCGCTTACTTTTTCCCATATTTCATGAAATTTTATAATGAGCGATTCTTTGAAACGCTCTTCGCGCGGCAATCGCGACAAAGATTCCAGAACTTCATGTACGGTTTGCCCTAATGCCAGAGGAGGACTCATAATTTTTACTTTGTGGCCGGTATCTGGATTCCGGTAAACGTGCTTCAAAAAATATGCTCTCGGACATACAAGAAAATCGCTTATGGAAGTATGCGAAACCCATACCGCAGTATATTTATCTTGAGCCATCGTGTAATTATTATATATAAAAAAATAACCAATCACCAATAAACCCTGCCTGCCGGCAGGCAGGCAAGATACAAACAAATTTTAAATTACAAACTTCTTTAAAATCTTTAATACTTTATCAACAGGAAGTCCCGCAACATTTGAGAAATCTCCTTCAATCTTTTCAACAAACAGATCCTTTCCCGATTCCTGGATTGCGTATCCGCCCGCCTTGCCTTTCCATTCTTCCGTCTCAATATATGCTTCAATATCCGTATCCCGTAACAGCTTAAAATAAACGTTTGTTTCAACGGAAAATACTTCTTTTTTTGATGTTTTTGTGTCAATAATCGCAACACCTGTCATAACCGAGTGAAGTTTTCCGCTTAATAGTTTCAACATCTCCCCTGCTTCCTGTTTTGTTTTTGGTTTACCGAATATACTTCCGTCACAAAATACAACCGTATCCGCACCGATAACAAGGGCATCCGGATGTTTTCGGGCAATGGTTTGTGCTTTCTTCAATGCGAGATATTTTGCGAGTTCTATCGGCGAGAGTTGAGAAGCTTTATCTTCTTCATACCCGCTTTCTTCCACTTCAAAAATAATACCTGCTTTTTGCAATAATTCTTTTCTTCGGGAAGAACCGGATGCAAGAATAATTTTTTTCATACTACCCCGACTTTTTTTCCTGCCTTGGCACATGTTTCAACAAAATATTCAATATCTTCTTTCGTATGCGAGGCGCTGATTTGCACGCGGATTTCGTCTTTTCCTTTCGGAACGACCGGATAATTGATGTTGGTTGCAAGTATACCTGCCTCAAATAAGGCGTCTGTCAGTTTTTTTGTTTTATACGCATCGGCAATGAGAATCGGCTGTATCGGGTGCATTGAATCTGCCGCAAACATAAATCCTTCCTTCTTCATCAGTTTTTTGAACAAAGCTATATTGTCTCTTGATGTCTGCAGAAGTTTTTTTCCTTTTGGAGAATCAATCGTCCGTACTGCCGCAAGAGCCGCTCCTGCAACGCCGGGCGAAACCGAATTGGAATAAATGTATGTTGCGGCGGATTCCCGCAAATATGCAATGATTTCTTTATCTGCAACCACATATCCTCCGTCAGACCCGAATGCTTTGCCGAATGTCCCAACCAGTACGTCAACTTTTGCCTGCGAAGCATCTTCACATCCACGTCCATCTTTTCCAAAAATGCCAACGCCGTGGCTGTCGTCGGCAACGGTAATAATTCCCTCTTCGTATTCTGCATCATATTTTTTCACAACAGTATTGAACGAAGAAAAATCAGCCGCTTCTCCCAGCATGCTGAATATTCCGTCAGTTAAAATCAGTGCTCTTTTATAGATTCCTTTATTTTCTTCAAGAACCCGCGCCAGATCGGAAAAATCAAGATGCTTATAAATTAACCGCTGTTCTTTGGGAAGATTTGCAACGCGGATTCCTTCAATAATACTTCTGTGATTCAATTCGTCGGAAATAACCAATGTACTTGCATCAATAAGCGAATCTTTACTCTGGCCTTTGATAAGACAGGAAATAACCGCGATATTTGTTGCAAACGCTGATGAAAAAACCATCGCATCTTCCCTTTCGTGAAAATCGGCAATTGCTTTTTCAAGATCGCGGTATATCTTCAAAGTTCCCGAAATAAACCGGACCGATCCGGGGCCGGTACCGTATGTTTCCGACGCCTGATGTTCTGCTTGTTGTAATCCTTCGTCAAAGCGAAGTCCCAGATAATCATTGGAATTGAAAATCAGATAGTGTTTTTTATTGATAATCGCGCGGGGAGACGGGTCTTTGGTAAAGCCGCCAATAATTCTTTCTTCACGCTTGGCGGTTTGTGATGCGTCAACGCGCTGTAATTCTTTTGAAATCAGGGAATAAAAATTTTGTTTGCCCATATTATTTTAGTTTCTTTTTTAATTTTTCCAGCATGACTTTTGTCATCTTGGATACATTATACATATGTTTCCAGCCCCAATCCTCTCTTGCCCTGCTATCGTCTATTGAATTGGGCCATGAATCTGCGATTTTCTGACGGTTGTCTGGCTTGTAGACAACTTTCAAAGGTACGTGTTTCCGTATTTCTTTTTCCAATTCTTTTGCCGTAAAACTTATTGCGGAAAAATTGTAACTTGTGCGGATTTTTACTTTTTTTTCATCTGTCTCCATAAGCTTGATCGTTCCGTCAATCGCGTCATTCATATACATCATGGGCAATGCCGTATCTTCTTTCACAAAACATTCGTATTTGCCGTTTTTTATCGCCTCGTAAAAAATCGCGACCGCATAGTCTGTTGTTCCTCCACCCGGTTCTGCTTTATAGCTTATGAGTCCCGGATACCGCACGCTTCGCACATCAACGCCGTATTTCAGGAAATAATAATGGCACAATGCTTCTCCGGCAAGTTTTGTAACACCGTACATGGTGGTCGGTTCAAGAATTGTCTGCTGAGGAGTATTATCCTGCGGGGTTGTGGGACCGAAAACCGCGATGGAACTCGGCCAGAAAATTTTCAGTTTGTATTGTACGGCAAAATCAAGAATGTATTTTAGCCCCTCCATATTTACGTTCCATGTCGTCTGAGGATCTCTTTCTCCTTTGGCGGATAAAATAGAAACAAGATGGTAAATTGTACCGATAGAGTGTTTTTTTATAACATTTTCTATTTTATTTTTCTCAAGAATATCTCCCTTTTCAAGAATGCCTTTGAAATCAGAAGGAATGGTATGATGACCGAATGCGATAACATTTTTTTCTCCGTATTTTTTCTGAAGAGCCGGAACAAGCTCTGTACCAATCTGCCCGAATGCTCCCGTAACAAGAATTTTTTTCATATACAGGAGTTTGTCCTTATTTTTTCAAAAATCATTCAAAATATTCCCCATAATTTCTGGTTTGTCACTTCATGATGGTAACGGATTTCCGATGTTTTTACTCGTGTTCCCAATAATTTCGGACTTCGGTCTGCTGCAGCCTGCTTGAGCATTGCATATTTTTCCTGATTTTTTTCTCCCAGAATTTTTGCAATAAAATCACTTGATTTGAAAAGCTTTATCGCATCATAAATATTATCCGGCAGGAAACGGAGACGCTCCCGCTTATCTTCTTCTTTTTTCAGTTTTTGTCCCAGCATTGCCGTTTTTAATATCGTAAAAAACACCAGATACGGATTTGCATCGGGTCCGACCGACCGTATTTCAATGCGGGCGCTTTTTTCATCAGCAACCGGAATCCGTATCATGGAGCCGCGGTCAATCGGCGAAACTTTAATCTGATTGGGAGCTTCAAAATGCGGATCAAGTCTGCGGTACGCATTAACGCTTGCGTTCAAGACCATGCATATCTCCGGCGCATGGTTCAATATGCGATAGATAACATCCCACGCCAATTCAGATAATCCTTCCTGTCCGTTTTTTTTGTAAAAAAGATTTTTGCCGTTGTTGTTTATAGAAATATTAAGGTGCATGCCGCTTCCGTTAATATTGGTAACCGGCTTGGGAAGAAATGTCGCGGTCATTCCCAAATTGTTTGCAACCTGGCGGCATACCAGTTTATAGAGCTGCACCTGATCGCAAGCCCGTAATATATCGGTATATCCGAAATTCAGCTCAAATTGTGACGGAGCAACCTCGGGATGATCTTTTTCATTGCGAAATCCCATTGCTCGCTGAGCTTCTGCCGCGCGGTCAATAAAATTACGCAGCCGTCCCAAAGGAAGAGAATGATAATACCCTCCGCTTGAAATAAGTTTGAATCCTTCTTCCTCGGTAAAGTGCTGTTCGGCGCTCAATCCATCAACAAGAAATCCTTCTGTTTCTGTTGATGCGTACACCTGCATTTTTTTTGTTTTTTTCAGTTCTTGCGTATAGAGCTTGAGTTGTCCCCGGAAATCAGATTCGTGCATTGATTTGTCCCTGTTCAAGACATCGGCAAACATGACAACTTTGCCGGGTCCGAAAACATCTGAAGGCAACCAACGAATACTTGCCCAATCGACATTGAGCCGCAGATCAGATTCATGCTGCAGGCTGAATCCGCGAACCGATGATCCGTCAAACGTAAGATTGGAGTATGATTTGAGAAGAAATTTTTTGTCATAGTCAAGCATATGGAATCTTCCTTCAATATCAGAGAAACAGAGTGTTACTGCTTTTATTTTTTTTTCTTTGGCAAGATATTCTTTGTATTCTTTTTCCAGATCTTTTTCATGTTCTTTGTCGGCTTTTTCAAATGCTTTCAGATTCATTTCCTCCAGAACGTCGTAGGGAATTTCCAGAAAGTTTCTTAATGAAGGTGTATTTATATTCATATTTATAATAATTTAATGAATAATTATTATAAATATATTGATAATTAAAATACTTGTCAATAGAATTATTTTAATTTTACATACCCTTCCGTAAGAATGTCGTCGTCAAAATACCTGCGGGAGACTTTTTTCAAACGGATTGCGTCTGAAATAGGGGAAACCCCGCATCCGCCGACTGCGCTTAACGCCTGCTTTCCGCCGATAATGATCGGCGCATGAAAGCTGTATACCTTATCAACACAATCCGCATCAAAAAAACTCCCCAGCGTCTCTCCTCCTCCTTCAACCAATACGCTTACAATCTGCTGTTTTTTTAATGCGCCAATTAGTTCATGGATTGATATATTTGCCGATTCAAGAACAATTACGGGTATTTCACGTTTCAGAAACATATCTCTTTTCTTTTGGGATGATTTTACCGTTGCAACAACCATTGCGTTGTTGTCTCTGAATACCTGTTTTTCCGGATCAAGCGAAAGACGCGAGTCAAGAATAATACGGACCGGATCTTTGTATCGGGCATCCCTGCATCCAAGATGCGGATTATCTTTTGCAACGGTATTTTTTCCAACCAGTATTGCCTGATATTGCGAACGCAATTTTCGCGCATATTTTCTCGCTTTTTCATTGCTGATCCACTGTGAATCTCCTGTTTGCGTTGCAATTTTTCCGTCAAGACTGCCTGCGAATTTTGCCGCAACAAATGGTCTTTTTTTTGTATGAAATGTTTCAAATCCTTCATTCAACCGGAGAGCTTCTTCCCGTAAAATTCCATTAATTACTTCTACTCCTGCTTTTTCCAGTATTTTTCTTCCTTTTCCGCAAACAAGCGGATTGGGATCCGCGTGGGAAAAAATAACTTTTTTTATGCCGGCTTTTATAATCTCATCAACGCAGGGACCGGTTTTTCCCGCATGGCAGCACGGCTCCAAATTGACATACAGCGTTGATCCGGAAATATCTTCTTTTGCCGAACGAATCGCATTTATTTCCGCATGCGCTTCACCAAATCTTGCATGATGCCCTGCGCCGATACTGTTTCCATTTTTTACGAGAACTGCACCGACAAGAGGATTGGGGTTTGTCCAGCTTAATCCCTTCTTTGCAAGCTGAAGGGCTTTTCGCATATAAAAAGAGTCCATAGATTATTTATATATCCAATAAATGCCCTAATTTCTTCTTTTTTGTCTCCAGATATTTTTTATTTACACCGTTGGGTTTTATCTGCAAGGGAATTCTTTCCGTAACGGTTATCCCTGCTTTTTCCAAAGCTTCCAATTTCATTGGATTATTGGACATCAGGCGAATGCGTGAAATGCGAAAATGCAAAAACAAATCAACCGCCGCTTTATAATCCCGCTCATCAGACAAAAAACCAAGTTTATGGTTTGCTTCAACCGTATCAAATCCCTGCTCCTGCAGTTTGTACGCTTTTATTTTATTCACGAGCCCTATTCCTCTTCCTTCCTGTTTGAGATATATGATCAGTCCGCATCCTTCTTTTTGGATCATGTGCATTGATTCGTGAAGCTGCTCACGACAATCGCATTTTAGCGACAAAAAACATTCGCTTGTCAGACATTGGGAATGGATGCGGACAAGCAAGGGTTTTTTGCTTTTTGCAATATCTCCTGCTGTAATAAAAATATGATGTTTTAGGCTCGACAGCGCCTTGAATATATTGAATTGAAATTCCCCAAACATGGTGGGAAGTTTTGTTGATGCAAGAATAGAAATAATATTATTTGTTTTCATGCGATAAAAAATCTATCAGCGACGAAATTTTCAAAATTCGCATATCGTATTTTTTTGCAAATTCTTCCAAGTTTTTACCCCTCATCATGTTTCCGTCTCCATCAAGAATTTCGCAGATAACACCCGATGGGTCATATCCTGCCAATACCGAAAGTTCAACAGCCGCCTCTGTATGACCGCGCCTTACACGAATTCCTCCTTTGCGGGCAACAAGGGGAAAGATATGTCCGGGACGAACCAGGTCATGCGGTTTTGACGCCGTATCGGCAATAATACGTATTGTTTTTGCCCGGTCATAGGCTGAAATACCCGATCCGATACCCTCCCTCGCGTCAACTGTGACAGTAAAATTGCATTTGGTATATTCTTCGTTTTTGTGAGGATCAACCATGAACGGAAGATCCAATTGCTTTGCCCGCTCTTCGGTAATTGCAATGCATACCAATCCTTTTCCGTGAGAAACCATAAAATTGACTGTTTCGGCAGTTGCGTGATTTGCCGGAATATACAGATCGCCTTCATTTTCCCTGTTTTTGTCATCCTGAATGATGAGAAGTTTTTTCTTTTCTATTTCCTGCAGCGCTTCCGGCACCGAACACAAAATACCACTCATATGCTTTTCAAAACTTTATACGTTTTCAGTACTGCCAAAGCCGCTTCAATGCCTTTGTTTTTTTCATCAAAAGATGCGCGCTCAACAGCGTGCTTCATATCAAATACCGCCAGTATGCCGTTTGCAACCGGAATACCATAATCAAGGGAAACTTGCATCAGTCCCCGACCGCATTCGTTTGCAATCATATCAAAATGATAGGTCTGTCCTTTTACAATAATGCCGAAGGCAATAATCGCATCAAATTTTTTTGATTGTGCCGCTTGCTTTGCAATGACGGGAATTTCCCATGATCCGGGAGCAATACATATCTTGATATGTTCCGCGGATACTCCATGTTTAATAAGCGTTTCTTTTGCTTTTTTTTCAAGATTTTCATTCAGATCGGCATAATAATCTGTTCTTATAATCGCAATCTTCATTTTTTGCGTAATGGTTGAGTCAAACTGTTCGGTGTTATTGTGTGTTTTTATCATATGCTTGTAATAATTTCTCAACATGTTTTGCAATAACGTCAATCTCAATGTTGACAACATCCCCTTTTTTTGCGGTTGAAAGCATTGTGTTGCGCAACGTATGCGGAATAATGCCAACGGTAAAAAAATCTTTTTCAACGTCAATAACGGTTAACGATATGCCATTGACGGCAATTGATCCTTTTTCAACAATATATTTTGCAAATTTATCGTCAAATTGAAAGGTAAAAATTCTGCTGTTTCCCCGCTTCTCTATATCAATAATCTTTCCAACAATATCAACATGGCCCTGGACAATATGACCTGAAAGAAAAGTATGCGGAGTTGCCGGCAGCTCCAGATTGACCATAGCGCCCGGATTCAGAAACCGTATATTGGTTTTTTTCTCCGTTTCAGGCATGTATTGGATTTCAAACACGCTCTGCTCTTTTTTATCGGTTGCGGTAAAACAAATTCCGTTTACCGCAATACTTGTTCCTGTTGAAAGCTTCTCCAACACATCATGGGGCGCGCGGATTTTCAGCGTTGTCTTGGTTTTTTCCTGTACCTGTCCTGTATGGGTAATGATGCCGGTAAACATATCGCTGTTTTCTCGGGGTAAAAAAAGAAGGATACAGAAAGAAATCCCTTAAAAATAAGAGTTCATGTTTTTTCCTTCTTTCATCCAGACTGTAACGGTCGGCCTCGGAGTTTCACCGAATCATGTCCCGTTCAACGAGACTCGTGGGCTGTACCACCGATCGGGAATTGCACCCAACCCCGAAGGAAATACTGCTAATTGTAAT
>CAYSLG010000010.1:13588-18327 GCA_964431935.1 uncultured Gammaproteobacteria bacterium | reverse complement strand
TGTAATTTTCTTTCTCCTATCATTACGCTTGTTGGAGTTGCCACTTTTATCTCCTGATCGAGTGAAAACTGGACGCCGTCCGCGAAAAATTTCGCTCCCTTTGCAAACACTTTTTCTTTGCTGTCAAAATTATTGATTGTCACTTCTCCCCGGGCGCGCTCTCCTACCTCGCGTTTTCCGGATGTGGGAATGCTCTGTTGGAACTGCGCAGAATATGTTGCTTCAAACACCTGCACCACATCAGCGTTTTCCGACGGAATACTTGATGTATTCTGAATTTCTTTTTCAATAATTTTTGCCGGAAGAAAAACCATTACGTCTGCTTTGTGGAAAAAATATTCCAGCAGAAAAAAAGCGATTACAATCAGGATACTGCCAACAATCCAGGAAGATTTTGCTTTTAATGGAAATCCGTTCATTAACGGTGTAAATCTCAAATGTTTTAAATGGGAAAAAAACGTACGGATATAGTGTATCGGAAACACAGAAAATTGTCTTGCGGGTTTTTTTATTTCTTGTTTTTGAATGTCTTCGCCTATAACAAATCCCATCACTTCTTTTTTTTCTTCTTGCTCTTTTGGTTGATCCTCCTGTGTTTTAACGGTTTCAGTAGGCTTAACCTGGTATCTCATCTGTTCTGCAAAAACATGCATAAGAGCTTGATATACATCTTCTTCTTTAATTGTTTCCACGCGGGGAAGCTGAATAAACAAATTCTGATTCCAACGATGCGAAAGAATTTCTTCCACTTCACGCTCCAGGTCTGACGAATTATATAAAATTATGCGGGAAGGGAGTAAAATATCGCCTTTAATTTTTTCAAAAACAATACCCAAATCATCAATAAGGTGATCTGTCCTTGCAACACTCTCAAAAAATATTCTACTCCCTCCTTTTGAAATATAAATGCCGAGATTTGTCGCGTCAAGCTCAATAATAATCGCGTTTAGCGTTGCACCTTCTTTCTCTTTTAAATATTCAACAACCGCATCAAAACAACCGATATATCCCATTGGTTCAAGCTCAAGATTTTTGACTAATTCTTTAATAAACTGCAAATACGGCTTTTTTATTTCGTGTGATTTCTTATCAATAAGGTGCGAGTAAATAAAGAAAATCGTTTTGTTTATCCGCAGCTTCGTATGCGCCTCAAGCTTTGATATGCAGTCGTCAACATCATTCAGAAGATTTTCCCAACTGTTGGAATATATAAATTTTTCTTGTGCAATAATGCCAATAGATTCATGTTTGCGTTGCAGTACAAAAAGAACACCCTCTTTCTCTTTCAGAAAAAGTCCGTAAAAATATTCGGCAGGATTGTTTTTTTTGCCGGAAAAAAAAGGAAAGCCCATATAGTGATTTTACTCTATTTTATATCTCTCTGTAAAGATTTGATCTATACCGTTTTGAACTGTCTGCAAAGCTTCCTCGTATGAAACCCCTTCCATTGTTGCGTTAATGGCATTTTCAATGTAGCGGTTTATTTCATCATTTAAACCGTTGTCGTATGTTTTTGAAATCATGGGAAGCGAAACGTAAGAATCTGCTTGTTTGATAACTGCTCCTATATATGGATCTTGTATAAGCGTCTGGGCAAGATCAACTCTGGAATACGGTTCGCCAAATAGCCGTGTCTTGACCTGTTGAGAATACAGTTTTGTTACGTTCTCTTTCTGCACCAAAAACTTCAAAAAATTCCAGGATTCTATTTGATTTTTGCTGAAACGGGAAACTCCTTCAATCCAGTATGAAGCAATTGAGACCGCTTTTCCGCCCGGAACAAGAGGAATTGGAGCTACTTTTAACACTATGTCGGGATTTGCGGCTTTGATATTCAGAATTTCCCATGAAGGCACAATTATCATGCCGACTTTTTCCTGTATGAATGCCACCGTGGAATTGGGCATATTTTTATCCCATACGTTGTTCGGAGGCTCTGAAAATCTGCGGTACCCTTCCAGTGCTCCTACTGCTTCCGGTTGGTTCATTCTTCGTATATCGCCTCCGTTTTGAATAAGAATAAGCCCAAAAATATCCGAAAAATGCTCAACATTTGAAGCTGTCCCCAAGGCTATTCCTCCGGTAATAAGCGTCCCGTCTTTATCTTTTACCGACAGTCTACCGGCAAAATCAAATACGTCCTCCCAACTTGACGGAGCAGTATTAATGCCTGCTTTTCTCAATAATCCTTCGTTGTATACTAAAACCAAACCGTCTATCATCAAAGGTAAACCATAATATTTTCCTCCAATATTCAGATCGCTCTGGTGAATTGGATAGAAAACCTTTTCAAACTCGCTTTTACTCATGATGTTCGGCGGCACCGCAGTCATGACTTCTTTTATTTGAGGTATCCATGTATTGTGGAAACGAAATATATCAGGTCCTTCCCCGTTTTTGCTGCGCGCAAGAAGTTTCTCCCGATAGTCCTGCGGTGACATTTTCTGGTAGGTAATAGTTATGTTTTTGTGCAGTCCCTGATATTCTTTAACCAACGGGTCAAAAACCTCCTGGTCTTCCCACAATCCCCAATATAAAAGTTTTGTTTCTTTTTGAACTGCTTTTTGTCCAAAAAACAAGCGGAATAATATAAAAAAAATAAATAGAAAAAAAATAATTCCTACCCCGGCAAATATATATTGCGCTTTATTTCCCTCATGATATGCCGGCTGATTGTGCAAGACGTCTGCAGGGACCGGAGACGAGTGAGATTGAGGGGGCTGCATGTCTGGAGAGATCTCCTCGGGTTTTAATTGCGCCTGAGGGGAAATGGTCGCGCTCTCATTCTCTGGAACAGTCTCAAAAACAGGACGTGGAGCATTTTTAAAAATTGTCTTAGGTTGATTTTCCTCAGAATTTATTTTATTATCATCCATAGTCTTTTACTATAATAATAGCAGAATTGCATCAAGCATAATTCATGAAAAAAATTTTTCTTCTCGTAAGTATTTTTATCGTAAGCGGCGTTTTGTTTATTTCATTATATTTTACCGGACAAGAAGAGAAGCTTGCTGATAGAATATATCCCCGCGTATATCTTGACTCTGTGGATATCGGCTGGAAAACAAAACCAGAAATAGAAAATCTCTATGGGAAAAAGTACCAGTATCTTAGTGAAGTTGCCATACAAATTTTGTACGAAAACCAAATTCAGGCAACATTTTCAGCAGAACAGATTGGTCTGAAATCAAATTATAAGGAGATTATTGAACGGGCATTTCTTATCGGGCGATCGTCAAAATTCTCCTCTCGCATCTACCAAAAAATCGCTGCGGTTTTTAATCTTGCCAGCTTTCGTTTCACCACAAAAGTGGAATACGATAAAAATTCATTTGATGATTTTGTTTCCTTGATGAAAGATACCTATGCAAAGCCTGCAAAAAACGCTCTCTTCTCTTTTGAAAACGGGAGAGTTGTGAATTTCAGAAAAGAAGAAAATGGTGTACGGATTGAGCCGGAAAAATTTTATCAAGATGCGGATGTTGCAGTAAATACTGCGTCGCCGAATCAAAAAAATCTAAAGGTTATTTTTACTTCATCGGTTATTCAACCCGAAATTACTCTTGCCAAAGCAAACCAGTTTGGAATAGAAGAACTTATCGGAGAAGGAACGTCTGATTTTTCCCATTCAATTCCCGAACGTATCCATAATCTTACTTTGGCTGCATCAAAATTTAACGGCATTCTTATTCCAAAAGAGGCAATATTTTCTTTCAATGAAATTCTTGGAGATGTTTCTTCATTGACAGGATACAAACCTGCATATATTATCAAATCGGGAAGAACTGTTCTTGGTGACGGAGGAGGCGTCTGCCAGGTTTCAACAACCATGTTTCGGGCTGCTTTGAATACTGGATTACCCATTCAAGAACGCACGGCTCATGCGTATCGCGTCGGATACTACGAGAATGATTCAAAGCCCGGTTTTGACGCAACGGTTTTTGCGCCGAGTGTTGATTTAAAAATAAAAAATGACACTCCTGCCTATATTCTTATCCAGACATCAGTTAACAAAGAAAATAATACGCTCTCTTTTAAGTTCTACGGAAAAAAAGACGGAAGAACCGCAGAAATCTCCTCTATTGCCCTCTATGACGTACAACCCCCTCCACCGCCTCTGTATCAGGATGATCCGACGCTCCGCAAAGGCATAGTAAAACAAATTGATTTCCCCGCATGGGGAGGAAAAGCGAAGTTTGATTATACAGTAACAAGAAACAGTGAAACAATCTTTCAAAAACAGTTTTTCTCTTCTTACCGCCCATGGCAAACAGTATATCTCGTCGGCACTTTGTAATTCGCCATCCATCTATTAATTCCCTAGAATTTTCAAATTACCGAAAAAGCCGGGCGCGGCCGAGCTTGTAATGGAGATTTTTCTCGCGGCGCTCACCGATGATTTTAGCCGGAACTCCGGCGGCAATAGCATAGGGAGGAATGTCTTTTGTGACAACAGCTCCTGCCGCAATAACCGCTCCTGTCCCAATAGTAACCCCGGGAAGGATAATTGTACGAGGACCAATAAAAACATAATCTTCAATAATAACAGGAGATTCTATTGCTTTAAAAAACTCATCATTGATACTATGTTCGCAGTTGTATATCATCACTTCGCTTGCCATTGCAACATGGCTGCCAATTTTTAATCGTGCTCTTCCATCAAGTACGGCTTTTTCTCCAATGATCGTATCTTCGCCAACTTCAATATGCGTGTCATACAACCGCGCTCCCATATGAAT
>CAYSLG010000010.1:10288-13578 GCA_964431935.1 uncultured Gammaproteobacteria bacterium | reverse complement strand
CCGATCCTTTTCCTATCTTTATTCCTCCTGCCTGATACAACACATTCCGAAACATGTGCGAAGGAATACAGCCTGCAATATGAAGAAGAAATATTTTGAATTCAAGAGCAATATTCTTTATTCTATTGCTGATTTTGCGCACGACTTCACTCATGCTCAAATTTTTTCCGTGTTTGTCTTTTATGGGAGTTTGCATACTGAAAGTATACCCTATTCAAAAGCGTAAAAATGTATCAAGAGCAAACAATCTGGGAACGTATTTATCTGTTTCATCGTTTGCTGCATTTAGTTCCTTTAGTCGTTTTAATACGTTTTTAGAGGTTACAAGATCTGCAAAATCAATATCATAATGTTTGATTAAATATCCCGGGCCTTTATTAATATCTTCCATTGCCGACATTATTTCTGTTTCAGAAGATTTTAAATCAGCCATAAGATGTGTTTTTACCGCTTCATTCATATTTCCTATTCCCAGATGATATGCCCATGTTGCAATAACAGGATCATGGTAATTTTTTATCAAATAATCAAGATACAACATGCCAAGCGTAATGTTTGTATCTTCATGAAAGGGATCGCCTGCTACGGTAATTCCTAATGAACGGGCTTTCCCCACCATATCTTTCATAGCCCCTGCGGTAAGTTGCGACAATCCTTTTGCGCCAGACCCTTTATGCTGCGCGCGACTGTTTCCTCCGCTCTCCAGAAAAATAAGAGCGGGGAAAAAATCTTTTATATAGGTATTTATTGACGGGTCTTTTCCTTTTAGATAATCAAACGTTTTATATATCTTATCGTGTAATTTTTCCGTCTGCCTTTTTCGGGATGCAAAGTCCTTTTCTTTTAAAAAACGCTTCATTTCTTCTTTTATTTCCGCATGCAGAAATTTTTGGCTTTTTTCGTCGTATGCGGAAAACAACCCATTATCTTGAAAAAGCCGGGGGAATTCTTTAGCGCGTTGGGGTTGTTCGGGTTGAGAAAGAGGAGGGACATATGGCATTACTTCGCGACTTGGATCTGCTTGAGCCTTTTCTGGCGGCTTTGGATTTCTTTTGCCAATTGCCGCCCCTATAGCCATGAGCGTTGCGGTTTTCATTAATTCTCTTCTCCCTATTCTACTTTCTTGAGATATTCTTTTTGGATTGGTTGGATTGTTAGGATTATTTTGTTTTTCCGATTGACTTTCTGACATTTTTTTAAAAATTTGTTTCAATTTCCAAAAACCTTGACGGGATTGACTCGGCTCTTCTGCCGAATAAAAACCTCCTTTTTGCATAGGTAATATACAATTTTTTCTTTGCCCGTGTCACTCCCACATAAAACAGCCTTCTTTCTTCCTCCAGCTGAAAATAATCATCAACCGAACGCGAATGGGGCAACACCCCCTCCTCAACACCGCTTATAAACACCGCAAAAAACTCCAATCCCTTTGCCTGGTGCAGCGTCATAAGATTTACTCTATTTTGTTTGTCTCCTTTTTTTTCTCCTTCAAAATATTCCGATTCAACAAGGGCGACCTGCTGTAAAAAGTCGTGTATGTTTGGAAATGCAACTGCAACCGATTTTAATTCTTTGATATTTTCCAATCTTCCATAATCCTCCTCATCGTCAATGCTATATAACTCCAAATATCCCGTCTTCTCAAAAATCTGATCCATTGCTTCAATCGTATGTATTGTTTCTACGCGATCTTTTATATTGTTATAAACAATTTTAAAATTATCCCACCGTTTTTTTCCTATTTTTTTTATTCTCTCAAGCGCAACCTCATCAACCGGGTTTATTAAAATCCGCAGGTATGAAAGCACGTCTTTGATTTCTTTCCGTTCATAAAACCGCGTCCCTCCGATAAGAACATAGGGAATTCCATAATGCAGGAATGCTTCTTCAAGCGCGCGCGACTGGGCATTTGTCCGATATAAAACCGAAATATCCGCAAGAGAAAAATCTCCCTGCAGATTTCGTATCTGATTGGCAATGTATACCGCCTCTTCTTCTTCATTTTCCGCCTCATACAAAGTAATATCCTCTCCTTTTCCGTTTTGAGTATGCAGATTGAGTATCGGGTGCGTTTCGTTTTTTGAAATAACTTTATACGCAAAATCCAGAATGTGCTGTGTTGAACGGTAATTCTCCTCGAGGTGAAATATCTGTGCATCAGGAAAGTCTTCTTTGAATTTTTCCAGATTGCGGATTTCCGCACCCCGCCACGAATAAATGCTCTGGGAAAAATCGCCAACAACCGTGATATTTTTATGGCGTTCGCCAAGAAGCCTTGCCAGCGCATATTGTGCATAATTCGTATCCTGAAATTCGTCAACAAACATATATCGGTACATATTCTGATATTTTTCCAGAATGTCTTCGTTGCGGATAAACAATTGGACCACCTTCATAATGAGATCGTCAAAATCAACCGCATTATTTTTTTTCAATGCCTCCTCATATTCCCGGTACAATTCAGCGATATGGGATGCTTTATAATCTGCAAAAATAGTGAGATATTGCCCCGGAGAAATCAGCTGGTTTTTTGCAGATGAAATTCTGCTTAATACGGATGATGGAGTATACCGATTGTCGTTTTTTTTCTTGAGAATTGACTTTATAATATTTGCCTGATCGTCCGTATCATAAATAACAAATCCTCTTTTCAATTCTATCGCCTCTCCGTCAATTCTCAAAATTTTTGCGCAGAAAGAATGGAATGTCCCCACAAACCCGAGTTGTTTTTCTCCCATCCGGCGTTTCATTTCGTTTGCGGCCTTGTTGGTAAACGTAATCATGAGAATTGAGCGGGGAGAAACATGATGGTTTTCAATACAGTTTAATACTTTGTGGACAAGCACGCGGGTTTTTCCCGAGCCTGCTCCGGCAAGGATTACAGAAGGTCCACGCACTGCTTTTACCGCCTCAATCTGCTGGGGATTCAGGTTTTTAAAAATATCCGTCATGACTATTTATCATACTTGTTGTTTTCTATCTGCGCAACTTATTTTAATTCTCTTGCAGAATACCGGCATATCGGGGTACAATAGGAGAATCATGAAATATTTTATTGCAAATTGGAAAGCATACAAAAACCGGCAGGAAACTCAAGGGTGGATTGATATATTCAAAAAGAAACTGGAAACCGATCAAGCGGTACGCTCAAAACTGCAAAACAACTATATACATATTATTATCTGCCCACCTTCTCCTTTACTTTTCCTTTTCAGCGATCTCAGTAAGACATATCCCAATATCTCCTTAGGAGCACAGGATATTTCGGCGTACGATGAAGGCAGCTACAC
>CAYSLG010000010.1:0-10278 GCA_964431935.1 uncultured Gammaproteobacteria bacterium | reverse complement strand
GGGTATTGTTTCATACGCAATCATCGGCCACAGCGAACGGAAAGGATATTTCGGCGAAACTGCAGAAACCATCCGAAAAAAAACATCGCAGGCGCTGACACACCATATCACTCCCATCGTCTGCTTTGAGAAACCGCAAGAACCGCTGCCGGAAAACGCACAATTTTTCGCATACGAACCGCCCTCTGCAATCGGCACGGGAAAAAACGAATTGCTGGAAAACGTACTGAAAATAAAAGCATCGCTTCCCCAAAAAAACTGCGTGTTTATTTACGGCGGAAGCGTGACGGAAAAAACAATCCACGAATATCTTCAATCCGATGAAATTAACGGCTTTCTCATCGGCGGAGCCTCACTTGACCCTGCGCATTTTTATACTATCATTGCTCAACAGCAGACATGAAGAAAATTCTTACTGCTTTGGCTGCCGTAATCGTTCTGTTTTTTTTCTCTGTTCTTATCTTTTTATTTCCCTGGTATTCATTCGTAACAAAAACGCTCCGTGTATCAATATCAAAACTTGTTTTTAATTGGAACGGCTTGAAAACATTTGACAATCGGGTAACCATTGCTCTTCTTGGAATCGCCGGAGAAAACCATGACGGCCCAAATCTATCCGATTCCATCACTGTTTTGAATTACAGCTTCAAAGAAAACCGTATAACAACAATCGGCATCCCACGCGACATCTGGAGCAATACACTTAAGGACAAAATCAACAGCGCCTATGCGTATGGCGAAGCAAAACAACAGGGAGGAGGCTTGAAGCTGGCAAAAAGTGAAATTTCAGCTGTTTTCGGATTTCCCATTCAATACGGTATAGTCATTGATTTCAAAAAATTTGAAATATTTATTGACGATTTGGGTGGTGTAGATATTTATGTTGAGCGGTCATTCGCCGACGAAGAGTTCCCCCTTGAAGGAAAAGAAAATGATTTGTGCAACGGCGATCCTGAATACCGCTGCAGATATGAAACCGTTTCTTTTGAAAAAGGATTACAACGCATGGACGGAAAAACCGCGTTAAAATATGTGCGCTCACGCCATGCACAAGGAGAAGAAGGAAGTGATTTTGCAAGAAGCAAGCGCCAACAAAACGTCATAAACGCCGTAAAAGAAAGGTTCACCGACATTATAAAAGAACGTGATTTGCAAAAAATCAGCGCGTTATACCAAAAAATAAACCGCCTTGTTTATCGCGATATTTCAAACCAGGAAATATTTGCCCTTATAAAAAAAATGTATTTGAATAAACAGCGCCTTTCTCAAAAAAGCTTTTCCTTATCCGAGGAATTATTTTATATTCCTGCGTATTATTTATACGGAGGGCGGTACGTTCTTATCCCTGACAATGATTCTTACGACGCCATTCACGATCTTATCAAGTGTTATATGGAAAAAGGAAATGAAGCGTCGTGTATTAAAACAAAAACGCAAATATAATCAGGAGAAACGCCGAAGCAAAAACAAGTACGGGAAACTGCACTGATCCTGCCGAAGGAAGAACTGCTGTTTTTGTTGGAACGGTTGTCAGCTCTGATGATTGTGTTGCTTCTTCTGTTGGCAAAGGTGTGACGGAAATTTTAGCGATAATCATTTCTGTTGGGGTTGGCTCCTCCTCTGCGGCTTGAGTCGGCTCTGCCTCCACAACAAGAGTCGGCGTTGGAGAAAGTAAGGGGTCTTCTATAGTCGGCGCTGGAATTGTTGTCGGCAGTAATACAACATCTTTTGAATACGTGACAGGAGCCGCCTTTGTCTGCGTTGTTGCAATAGGAACAAAATCTTTTCCTTCTTCTTCCTGCATTAAATTATTAAATACAACAAAAATTGCCCCAACCAAAAAAATAGTAAAAAAAATGAGGATTAACGTTTTTAGATCAAATTTTATTTGCTTCATAGATTTAATCTGTTATCCAACCGTCTGATTTTGAATGCAGTTGCGCCTGAATATTTAATCTTGACTCGCCTGATGCAATGGTGTACTCCCTATAAAAAACATTGTGTTCCTGGTTGAAAAGCGTAGTGGTTTGTTCTTCTCTCCATTGTTGTTCGTTTATACGGATTCTTGCCATATCAATATCCACCTGTTTTACCGTTTCTATGCCAATATATACTTTATCTCCCTGCTGTAAGGATACTGCATTCTCTATTTCTTTCCAAGTGCTATCATATAATCTGATGCCTTTTGATGTAAGATAAGAAACAGCAGGGGTTGGCTGGACGGTTTGCGTAGTTTTTGACGTTGGACGGTTTACAAATCCAATGATTGTCAATGTTCCAAAAATAATAAATAATACAACAACCGCATATAATACGTAATTTGCCTGCTTCTTCATTGCTGCGGGTTGTAACTCTTTTACCCCGATCATTTTTGACATTTGCAGCGGGGTTGCAAATTGACTTGCATCAAACTTCGGTATATTGGGAAGAGTTTTTTTTCTTCCTTCTTTTTTTAAGGAAATAATTTCGTACCCCAGCACAAAAGAAATAATAATAAAAATAAACAGGCTTATTTTATTAATCAACGGCAACGCTTCTAAAAACTCCATAATTTTATTCTATGCAAGAAGAAATTAAAATGCAAGCATTATGCCTATTCCCAGTATAATTGCGGAAAAACTTCCAATGATTAAGATGTTTGTATTTGCGCCGCTGACAGGAGGAGCGGGTGTCGGCGTATTCATTATTGCGCTTGTTGGTTGAGGAGTTGGATCTGCCGTTGGAGTTGGCGTTGTTAACTCAATAGTCGGCTCTGCTTCGGGGGTTGCATTTCCCAAAACCTGCTCCCCGCTTTTTATGATAGTAAACGTTCTTTTTAGAAGAACTTCCTTTCCTTGCCTGTCTTTTGCGGTAACAGTCAAAGAATGTGTCCCGGGGGTAAATTTTACCGGCGACTCTGTTTTCCATATGCCGTCTCTATCTGTTTTTACTTTTTGGGAAGATGCTGTTTTTGCGTCAAAAACAATTGATACAAAAGACTCCGGAAGAGCTCTTCCTTTTATGAGCGGACTTTGCCCGGGAATCAACGACCCTTCCATAGGATATAGAACGGCTATCTCATCTGATGAAATAGGATTATAATCTACCGCAGACAAAACATCGTCCTGCACAAGAAATGAGTAATTTTTACCAATAACAAGAGGGTTTTGAAGAGCATTAAGATTTGCAATATTAAAAGTTACGAAGGATTGTTCACTTTCTTCACTTATGATTTCAATCGTAAGATTATCATTGCGGGCAAGAGTTTTTGATTTCATAAATTCTGTATCAATCA
Organism: uncultured Gammaproteobacteria bacterium; assembly: GCA_964431935.1. GTDB lineage: Bacteria > Patescibacteriota > Microgenomatia > UBA1406 > GWC2-37-13 > CAYSLG01. The sequence continues at coordinate 7,004 of CAYSLG010000010.1, read as the reverse complement.
GTGTGTTCAACGGAATAAGCCATTCGCCGTTTGATTTTGTTATTGCAGCCAGTGGAATTGCGTTTTTTGCTGATAACAATACTAAGGCCCCTTCTACCGGAAGCCCGTTTGCTTTGATGATTTTTCCATATGCGGGCTGTGTATTGATGCCGCTTGACGCGGTTTTTGCCGTTTTAAAATGATACGGTTCTCCGTTTGATCCTGTAATCAGTGCATTATCCGCAAGAAGACTAAAAAAATATTCTGTATTTTCTTTTAAATTCCGCAAAACAGCATAGTGAATGTTGTATAAACTTTTTTTATCCTGCATATCCCTGTCGTCAAAAACAACACGTGTCAGCGTTTTTTTATCTTCACCATACAATACGCTCCCCGTGCTTTTTTGAGGAGTCATCCAGACAATAACCGCCTGTGTTGAAGAAATATTGACAACTTCAAGCCGTGAAAGCGCAATTTTTGAAGCGCGGGAAGGAGAACTTGAAAATGTCAAGAGCTTTCCAAGAAGAAAAATAATCAATAATACAATCGGCAATGCGACACCTGTGTGAATCTTTTTCTTAGTTAAATAGGATAAATCGTATATCATTGCTTTCTCTCTTGTAAAATCTTTAGTAATTCAGAATTGATGGTATATGTTTTGATTACAGGAATGGTCGTATCTATTTTCGTTTTTTCCTTTGTGTTCGCGTGAAACAAATCAGATAAGAGCCATGCAAAAGCTGTAAGAAAAATACCTATTGAAAGTAAAAAGATTTCTTTCCTGCTCATAGATAATACCCCTCCAATTCAACGGTAAAGTGTAAATTTGCGCTATCGGTTGCTTGATTGCTTTCTTTTTGAATCTGTATTCTTTGTATGGATTTTATTCTTCGTTGGTTGAATGTGTTTATGATAAACTGAATCGCCTGCTCATACGTTGAAGATATTTCCAGCTTCAAAACTATAACCTGTCGTTTTTTTTCACTGCTTTTATTGGTAAGACTTATCTCCTCTACATTGATCTTTTCTAATACAGCAGAGCTCTCTTTCTCTGCTTCACTGATATCGGAGATAATCTTATTAATTTTCGGTTGATTGGGGATTGCTTCGGCTAAAAGAGGAAGGTTGTCACGATGCTCCTCCAACTGCCTTTGCATGCTCAAAATATTGACAATAGCTTGCCCAAGCCTTTTATCAAGCTGTCTAAGATCTGCCTCTTCTTTTTTTAAGGCAAACGCTTCTGTTAAAGAAGGACGAATAATAAAAACCACAAAAACAGAAAAAATAATAAAGAAAAGAGAGAGGGAAACATAATCTTCTCTTTTTTTCATAAATAAATTTTTCAGATTTTGGGATTCCATATGCGGTTTTTATTATGATGTAACAAATTTTTTCAATTTCATGGTAAACGTATATCCGTCTTCAACTCTTTTGACATTTTCCAGCTCTATTGTTTCATACCGTTTGTCTCTTTGCAGTTTTGCATAAAAAGACTGCAGATCTCTTGCATTTTGTGCAGATCCGGTCAGATCCATAGAATTACTGTCAATAACAAGCTGTGAAAGCACTATGCTTGCGGGGAATTCGGCAAATGTATATTCCATCATTTGGGTAAATAACGATTGTGATGAAATAAGTTTTTGAATTTCTTTCAGCTGAAAATCCGCTTTGTCAATTTCTTGGATGATCGGATTTGTTACCCGTATTATTTCTTGCCTGCTCCTGATAGAATCCTTAAAATCAACAATGCTCTGGTCTACTGAAAATCTAAAAAAGAATACTCCAATAATAATAAGCTGCGTTATAACTAAAACATACCGCAGATAATTAAGAAGAAAATACAGTATTTTGCGCAAAAAATCCTGCTCTTTTTTTTCTAAAAGATTTATATTGTATTTCATACATTGTGATATTGTTTATTTTTTATGAAGCACCCTGCTTACTCTTGATTTTATTCTGCGCGCTTTATTTTTATGAACAATTCCTTTTTTTGCCGCTTTGTCAACGACTGAATAAAGCTTTTTTATTACAGACGCATCTTTTTTTCCTGATTTTTTTACGCTTTTAATAATCTTTTTTACGGCTGTTTTGTACGCTGCATTTTTGGCTGTTTTTTTTCTGTCTTGGCGCAATTTTTTCTTTGCTGATTTTATAATTGGCATATGACACCTCCTTTCTATGAAATTAAGAATTAATTCTTCACTAAACTTTTAACTTAAATCTATATCTCAAAATCCTTCACATACATTCTTTCCCCATATTCTCCATTAAACTTCAAATTCAATTTGATTGCGCCGGCGACTTCGTGATATACGCATGTTCCCGAAGAACAAGTGCCTAAAGTAAGTTTTTTTTCATATCTTTTTTCTTCATTTACCGTAATGGTGCCGATAATTCCCTGCAACGCCTTGTTTTTTGTTTGATATGACAATTCATACTCAATTGACTGTGTTCCTATGGGAATTTCGTTAATTGTAAGTTTTACTTCTTTCTTACCCGTAGCTGCAGTTAAACTTACCTGCACCGCGCTGTCAATGGTTGGAATAATTACTTCTGTTGGTATTGTTTCCGTCTGTTGCACTGTTTGAGTCGGCTGTTTGCGAAAAACTAAAAAAAGAACAAGTATAACACCAACAACAATTGCTCCTGAAATAATTAGTTTATTTTTTTCCATAAATACTTAAAAATTATAATGTATTCTCCACCACCTCAACAACCGTGTCAATAGAAACTCTTTCCTGTTTCATAGTATCCCTGTCTCGTATCGTCACCATATTATCATTCAACGATTCATAATCAACGGTGATACAATACGGCGTTCCTATTTCATCCTGCCTTCTGTACATCTGCCCAATGTTGCCCGTATGGTCAAATTCTGCGTTGTGTCGTTTTTTTACATTCTCATATATTTCCCGGGCAAGTTTTACTAACTTTTCATCCTTTTGCAGGGGAAATACCGCCACCTTTACCGGTGCTATGCTTGGATGCAACTTTAAATATATTCTCATTTTTCCATTTACTTCTTCTTCCCTATATGCGTCAAACAACAGAATTCCCACCAATCGCGACAACCCGAATGTCGGCTCAATAACATGGGGAATATATTTTTCTCCCGACACAGGATCAGTATATCTTAAATCTTTTCCTGAATGAAGCGCATGATTTTTAAGATCAAAATCTCCGCGGTACGCTATGCCAAACATCTCTTTCCATCCTGATGGATATTCGTATTCCATATCCATGGTTTTTTGCGAGTAATGAGAACGCTCAAATTCTTCGTGCTCTCTCCATCGAAGTTTTTCTTCGCGGATTCCCAAAGACTGCGCCCATTTCCACATTTCCCGGCGCCAATATTCAAACTGATTCTCCCATTGCTCCGGCCTGATAAAATACTCAAATTCCATCAAATCAAATTCAAGCGTTCTGTGAACAAATTGGCCCGTGGTGATTTCATTCCTGAAAGCCTTTCCCTGCTGTGCAATGCCAAAAGGCATGCGAACCCTCATCGTATCAATTACGTTCTTAACATTAAGAAAGATTCCCTGCGCTATTTCTCCCCGCAGATATACAAGCGATTGTCCTTCTTCAACAACGCCAATGCGTGTTGGAAACAGAAGATTGAATTTTCTAACTTTTGTCAGGTCTTTGGATCCGCATTTTTTACAGCGGATATTTTTTTCCCGTATAATTTCCCCCAATTTTTCAATAGATAAACCTTCTGCTTTTATATCGGGAAATTGCTCTTCAATAACATGGTCTGCCCGCATCCTGTGCTTGCATATTTTACAGTCAACAAGAGCATCGGTAAAACCTGCCACATGACCTGATGCCTCCCATGTTTTTGGGTTCAAAAAAATACTCGCATCAATTCCAATCATGTCATCGCGTTGTAAAACAAAAGCACTCCACCACGAATCCCTGATATTATGTTTCAAAAGCGTACCGTAATGACCCAAATCCCACGTATTCGCCAATCCTCCGTAAATTTCCGAAGAAGGATAAACAAACCCGCGGCGTTTACAAAGTGAAACAATAGCATCCATTTTTTTATTATATAACAAAGAAAGGGATTTTTTCGTTTATGATTTCCTCAATAAAAGCAGTTAATTCAAGAAATGCTTTGTCTTTTTTTATGTAACCAAAATATTTCATTATATTGTTCAGGTATCGCTCCAATTCAATCTGGGAAAATGCAGGATTGCGAGCTAATTCCACAAGAAATTGTTTTGCAACGCCGAAAACATCCGGTTCTTCATTCAGCTCCGGAAGAAGTCGGTCAAGAATAAATAACATGCAATACAAATAAGTTAACTTTTTTGAGTTTTTTCTAATCTGGGAAAATGCAGAAATAAGCTGTGTTTCCTGCAGGTAATATGTATCATTTTTCCTTCTGATAACAGCCTTTAAAAAATTACCTGTCTGATTATGTGGTTGACGCCTGCTGGTAATCTGTTTTATTCCTTTTGCATATACTCGCAGTTTCCCGTATAAGGGAGAAAAAAATGTAATGATCGCGTCTTTATTCGGAAGATTGATTTTTTTAAGAACAATTGCTTCTGTTTTGGAAACTATGGGCATAGAAATAAATCCGAATCACTTACTTTTTACCTCCCTATCAATATCCAGACTCCCGCCATATAGTTTTTTTCCGTTCAGCTGTACCTCAAGTTTCTGGTTTTCGGTCCCCGGCTGTTTTTGAACAAGAAGCCGGTAATCTTTGCCGGAAATAGAATCGGGAAGAGTATAGCGCACGACAACCTGTGCTTTCCCCATCGGACTTACGGTTAAAAATCCCTCAAAGACTGTTTTATCCAACTCTTCATAGGTGTTTACCTTTTTTTCCGATCCTTCAAAACTGACAAGCTTTGATCCTTTGGGAACATAAACCCGCATCCAATTTCTCAAAATAGCATTGAGGCACAATCCTCCCCGTTCAAGATTGCAGTCGGAAGGAGGGTATGGGTTACGGAATGATATTGTTACTTCACGCTCCAATTTTTCTGAAGAATCCGTCTTTGTTTTGCTTACAATGGATTCTGACACAAACATATTTGACTTTGCTCCGGCAAAATTTACATTATTTATATGAAGATAGTCTCCGCCATACGCGTTGATTCTCCCGCCGAAATTAAGCTTTTCAATGGAGCTTTGCACTTGTTTATCATTGAAATACAGCAAAATATGCTTTGTTTCCAGATTCGTGTACATAGTCTGCGTTAATGTGCCCCAATATTTTGACGGAGAAAATCCGATCGCCTTATAGAAAAGCGCATACATAAGATCTCCCAATATTCCTTTTCTGTTTTCCTTGATATATGGAACCGGTCTGTCAACCAGATCAAATAATTTATATATAACCTGCGGACAATCGCACCGCTTATCTTTTTTTGCCGAAAAAACAACACCATCTGCTTCGGTATCGCCAAAAATCTCCAGCATATCAACAAGAACTTTTGAATCAACCGCAATAACGCCGTCGTACGCAACCTTTGTTTTGCTTTTTTGGTATAAGCTGTTAAAAAGCTCAAGAGATGTAGGAAAATCTGGAGAAAGGTTGGAATCCCGCACGTATAATTTATTTACCCCTTTGTGGTAAGTTGTAATTTCCCGGGGAGCTGCAGGATGAACCGGGATATTGTTATCTAATGAATAAATATCTTCGGAGCGCTCTATCTTCATTTTTCCGTCTTTCACCTTGAAAAGGGCATATGCGGTCAAAAATCCTCCTGTTGCTCTTTTTTCTTTGTCGTTTTGAAAAAGAATCAGATATGTCTTTTCTTTGTCTTTCCCGAAAATTGACGGCAGATTTTTAACAAGAGGCTTTGCGTTGACAAATAAAGAAGCCATACCGGTAAATTGTTCTTTTATGGAGATTATTTTTTCGCGCACAACTGTTTTTCCTAATTGTTTTGGATATCTGTTTGGATTAATGGCGTTTATTTTTTCTTCTGCCTTTTCCACATCTTCTGAAATTACGTCTATTTTCCCCAATACTTTATCAAGGGTAAGTATTGCGGTTTGCAAACGATCCTCCGACGACTTCTCCAAGAAAGAAACTTCTCCTTTTTTAAAACCGATAAGGTCGGCATACGGAGTAATTGCAACAACCGCTTCTTTTCCCGCTTTAACAAGATATTCTCCCGCGTCAACTATGTTTCTGAAATCTGCAATATACGGTATAAATGAAGCCCAGTAGACAGATTGGGTAGATTTTTTGAATTCTTCGTATGTTTCTGAAAATTCATTCAGTTTCAGATTGAGTAAATCAATGTTGCTTTTGGAAAACGCTTCTTTCAATTCTTTGCCTGACGCCATCACTTCTTTTGCCTTTGAAGAAATGTCCAAATACGGCCGGAATACAAAAAAATATCCCAGCGCAAGAATGAGTAAAACGACCATCGCTATTTTGACAGCTTTGTTTTGCATATGGTATGAAAAATGACAAATTGACTATATTGCCCCTTGTCCGGTAATCATAACAAGAGGGGTTCTCATCATTATACTTAAATCCAACCAGAAAGATATATCGTCAACATATTGCGCATCAAGCTTCATTTTTTTATCAAAGTTTATGTCCGATCTGCCGGTAACCTGCCATAATCCGGTAATACCGGGTTTCACCGACAAAACCTTCTGTACAAGATTTTTTATATGAGGATATCGTTTCCGCTGTCCATCCAATTCATCGTCATACGTTGCTCTCGGCCCAACAATACTCATCTCTCCATTTAAAACATTAATAAGCTGGGGAATTTCATCAATGGAATGCTTGCGAATAAACCTTCCTATCCGTGTAACACGAGGGTCATTAATAAGCTTATAGCTTTCACGTTTATATTCTTCGTACAATTTTTTATATTTCGGATCTTTACGAAGAATAAAATGCGCATTGATAATCATTGAGCGGAATTTATACATTCTGAATTTTTTTCCGTTTTGCCCTATGCGTTCCGGGACATCCGCAAATATCGGCCCCTTTGAATCAAGTTTTATAAGAATTGCCGTTATAATCATAGCGGGAGAAA
>CAYSLG010000009.1:0-18468 GCA_964431935.1 uncultured Gammaproteobacteria bacterium | reverse complement strand
GTCCTACCATTAGACGATCCCCCAAAATTTCTTCTATTATACCACCTCTCAAGCCTCATTTTCAGCCCGATATGATAAAATAAATACATGAATACCCACTTCGCTAAAGCTTCGAGGGTCAAGTACGGAAAAGTCTTGCTTATCGGAAGACCGAATGTCGGCAAGTCAACATTTTTAAATAATGTCATTGGCCAAAAAGTCGCCATCACTTCCCCCAAGCCCCAGACAACCCGTTTTCCCATCCGCGCAATCCTGCAGGAAGAGCGCGGGTCAATCGTCTTTGTTGATACCCCGGGTATTTTCGGCAAGGCGGAAGACGCCCTGTCAAAAAAAATAAACCAGAAAACAATTGACACCATCCGGGAGGAAATTAATCTTGTCATTTATATGATAGACCCGACAAGAAACCGTGATTTTGAAGAAGCGAAAGTGCTCGGAATTGTGCGCAAAATCAACAAACCAAAAATTCTTGTCATGAATAAATTTGATGAAGATGAAGTGGAACCGAAATTTCTCCCCCAATATGCTTTTTTGCAAGACGAATTTAACAACGTATATAAGATCTCAGCATTAAACAGAAAACACGTAAAACCGCTTATTGAAAAAATGTTTGAATACATGCCGGAATCTTCGCCTAAAAATAATGCAAGCCAAGACGAAGAAAAACATTCCTATCCCCTTTTGAATCTTGACAGTAAAACGTTCATTGCCGAGCTTATACGGGAAAAAGTATTCCTTATGATGGGTGAAGAAATACCCTATACTACAACCATTATTGTTGAGGAGATAAAAGAACGCGACAAAAATCTCACCTATATAAAAGCAAAAATTTTGACAATCAACGACCGGTATAAAAAAATGCTCATCGGCGAAGGAGGAAGAAAGATAAAGGAAATCGGCAGTTATGCGAAAAAAGAAATTGCGCTTGCCATTGATAAAAAAGTATATCTTGATCTGACCGTTGTCACCGACCCGCACTGGGTGGAGACATATTATTAAATATAAGTTAACGGGTTAAAGAGTTAACGGGTTAACGGGTTGCAAAATTATTTTTGAATAAATTCTTTTTCATTTCTTTTTCTTTGTAGATAGACAATAAATGCACCAATCTTTCTGGATAATATAAAAAGATATTGCTGCATTGTTTGAAATTGCGAATCGGAAATGTAAAAAAGCACTTTTCCTATATATAATTGATTCATTACTTCACCAGCTGAACCTTTTGCAATTTTAAGATAATGAATAAACTCGTTATTATTGTTTTTTTCGAACCCCTCTACAATATTTGAACTTATAGAAATAACCGCCCTTCTTATTTGATCCTTAAATGAAAAATCTTTTGCAAATTCTTTCTCTCGTGTTAATTGGTATATCATTCTTACAAGTTCAATACTCAATCTCCAAATTTCCAAATCTTCAAATCTCTCTATTTTCATATAACCCGTTAACTCGTTAACCCGTTAGCTCGTTAACTCTCCGTAGACATTCTTCTTTCCCCAAAATCTCCATGGATTCGTTGAGGGGGGGAGATATTTTTTTTCCGGTAAGCGCAACCCGAAGCAGCATGAAGAATTCGCTATTTTTCAGATCAAGCTTTCGCGCGGTTTTCTGCATTTCTTCGCCGATTGTTTCCGCTTTCCATACGGTCATTCTATCAATGGCGTTTCCGATTTCTTTCAAAGCCGCCTGATGATGCCCCATATTCATTTCATATTCTTTCGGTTTTTCAAAGAAAAATCAGCACAACGGCAGATAGTCGGACAATTTTTTTATCCGTTCCCGAACAAGCGGAATTGTTTTTTCAATTATTTCTTCCGGGTATGTATTTCCGATAAATTCCAGAACTTTGAACTGTAAACTTTGCACTTCTAACTGCCTTATATACGCTCCGTTCATCCATTCCAGTTTTACCGGATCAAACGCCGGTCCAACCGCCTGCATATCTTTCAAATCAAAAGTTTGCACGAATTCGTCAAGCGAGAATAGTTCTTTTTCCTGCGGGTGCGACCACCCCATAAGCGCAAGATAGTTTAATACCGCTTCCGGAAAATATCCCTGTTCCAGATACCACGACGCCCAAACTGGATTTTTCCGTTTTGAAAGTTTTGATTTATCTGGGTTGCGAAGAATTGGCAGATGCGCAAATACCGGCGGATTCCAACCGAACGCCTCGTATAAAAGTACATGTTTCGGCGTTGAGGAAATCCATTCTTCCGCGCGGATAATATGGGAAATCTCCATCAGATGATCGTCAACAACAACCGCCATATGGTACGTCGGGTATCCGTCCGACTTGATAAGTACTTGATCGTCAATATCTTTACTTTGAAATTTGATTTCCCCCCGGATGCTATCGTGAAAAATAATCTCCTTGTTTTCCGGAACTTTCAAACGGATAACATGCGGTCTTTCTTCTTCATATGTTACACGTTTCATGTTACATGTTTCATGTTCCAGGCAATGTCTGTCATACCGTGGAACCTGTTTGTTTGCAATTTGCTGTTTTCGCAGTGCGTCAAGCCGCTCTCTGCTGCAGAAACAATAATATGCATGACCTTTCCGGATAAGTTCTTCGGCATATTTTTTGTACAAATCCAACCGCTGCGACTGGCGATACGGCGCATACGGACCATCTTTATCAGGCCCTTCACCGTAATCAAGACCAAATGCTTTCAATGTCGCAAGAATTTTCTGCTCTGCCCCTTCCACATACCGCTCACGGTCGGTGTCTTCTATGCGGATAATAAATGTTCCCGCGTGTTTTTTTGCAAATGTCCAGTTAATAAGTGCCGTGTAAAGGTTGCCTATGTGAATATCTTCTCCTGTTGGAGACGGAGCAATGCGGGTGCGTACCATACAGCCAATTATATACTATTCTTTCTTTTTCTTGTCAGGCGCAGCATGCCGTATACGGCAAATATGCCGGGAAAAAGAAGCATGTTGGTGTATTTGAATATATCCTTTTGATTTTCTCCAATGTCCGGAACCGGATACAACGAAACCGTCCGCCGGCGTATACCCAACAATGCGTTGTCAGACGCAAAACTGTTTAATGCATTCAGTATAAAATCCAGATTACCCGATCCCCTGCTCAAATACTGATCGGCAATAAAGCGCGATGAAGGTATAACGACGATGTTCGCCCCGTTATGTTTTGACTCTGCCGCAACAACAAATTCTTTCATATCTTTCTGTTGAGGAGGAATAATCGTTTCAGGATTCAGGGTAAATGCATCTTTCTGCTCCCATGACCGAGTGCTGGTTTTTACAAGATCTGTTATCTCAAATCCGTCTTTTTTTGCAATGTCCAAAGAAGAAGTCCACGGATAAGTAACTTGATTCATGTTCAGAAAATACGACGAGGCGCTTTGAAAACTTCCCGCTTTTACCCAGAACGGATAGGGAAGAAGAAGCGACAGCTGTTCGTTGCCGAAATTTACCAGTTCTGCGGACGCCGATAATACAAGATTACTGTTCAACGTTATTCCCCAATCGCTCAACAGAGTAAATAAATTATGTTTTGCCGGCGCGGCGGAAAGAGAATCAGAAACCCAAACACCATCAACAAAAAATAATATTTTTCCTTTTGAATTCAGATATTTTTTAATATTGCCGATTTCTTCCTCGGTATATTCCTTTACTCTGTCATCAAAAAATAAGATTGTTTTGTATGAAGACAGATCTTCGGAAAGATCTGCAAATTCAAAAACAAACTGTTTTTCAAGAATGCTTTTCAGTACGGCTAAATTGTCTTCCTGCGGATTGAAATTTTCCTCCTGTCCGATAATGGCAATTTTTGCGAGTTCTTTTCTGGTTAATTTGTAAATTGACGCGGTAAGGTTGTATTCCAATCCTTCCAGATCCGTCAACTGCGGAATAATTTCTTTTTTTGCGCCATATAGCAAAGCCAATCCGATATAGGCGGTACTCACCTGATATTTATCGCTTTCCAATTGGGAAAACTGCAATTCGGGAATTCCAAGCTCTCTCACTTCGTTTGATGCGGTCGGGTCTTTTTTCGGATCAAGAATTTTTACCTGAATTTTTTTACCTCCTGCTTTTTTGTATTCATTCAGCAAATCAACAACATCGGTTTTCAGCGGTAGAAATTTTGTCGGTATATCCGAAGAAATAAAAAATTTTACCGTTACAATATCGTCAAGATTTTTCAGCAGGGTATTTGTTGCAGGAGAAAGCGTATACGCTTTGCCTTTTGAAAAATCAAGACGGGCGGAAAAAGGTGAAAAAAGCATATTTGCTCCGATGAATATGGCAAAAACCAAAAAATAAATCGCCTGTTTTTCAAGATGTTCAACCTTAAAAAATCTTAAAATCCGCATGGTATTAATTTCTCTTTTCCAAATTGATAACCGTCAAAAACAAAAAGACGCATGCAAAGCTTGCAAAATATATGATTGAACGCAAGTCAGCCACCCCTTTTACAAAATTTTGCAGATGATATATGGGACTGAAATATTGCACCGCGTCAAGTGCGAATTTTGGAATAAGAGAGGAAAGAAAGTCTGTTGAAAGCACCAGAAAGAAAAATAAAACAAGAGCGGAAGAAAGAAATGCAACAACCTGGTTATCGGTCAATGATGAAAAGAATATTGAAAGACTGATAAATAATGCGGAAAGAAAAACTGTTCCAACATACCCGACGATAATTTCCGGGAAATACATCCGCGCAAGAAGCGCCAGCGAAACCGGAAGACTCAATGTCAAAAGAAAAGCTATTGAGACAAGCGTCAAAAGAGCGAAGAATTTTGAGAGGACAATTTGCGTCTCCGATACGGGAAGCGTTAACAAAACTTCAATTGTGTTAGCTTTTTTCTCTTCTGATAAAATACGCATGGAAAGCGCCGGAATAAAAATGAGAAGCAGCCATGGGATGAGTCCGAAAAACGGGCGCATTGATGCGGACCCTACAACAAAAATATCTTTGACAAACAGGAAGTTTGCAAACGCTGCAAACAATATAATAACTATGTATCCTATCGGATTGTTCAGATAATAATGTAGTTCTTTTTTATAAAGTGCTTGCATACTATTTAGTTTTGTTTTATAACTTTTCTGAATAATTTTTCAACTGCTCCTTTTCCTTTTGGTTTATTTCCGTCATAAACGATTTTCCCTTTATTGATAATAACAATTCTTGTTGCAATATCTTCCACTTCGGAAAGAATATGGGTTGAAAAAACTACGGTTTTTTTCTTGGCGGTTTTCTTGATAAGTTCTCTGATTTTCTCCTGTTCAATCGGATCAAGTCCGGATGTCGGTTCGTCAAGTATAAGGATATTCGGATTGCCGATAAGCGCCGAAGCCAATCCAACCCGTTGTTTATACCCGCGGGATAATTCTTCTATTTTTGAAGACATTGCATCCTGAAGTCCAACTTCGTTTGCAATCCCTTCAATACTATTTGAGTTGTTTTTAATCGCCTTGATAAACTCCAAATATTCTTTTACCTGCATGTCTGGATACAGTGGATTATTTTCAGGCAGATATCCTATGCGTTTTACGGTCTCAATTCTTTTTTCCAAAGGGTTTTTGTTGAATACCAGCACCTGCCCGTTCGTTGGAGAAAGGTATCCGAGAATAAGGCGCATCGTCGTGGTTTTGCCCGCACCGTTTGGACCTAAAAAACCAATGATTTCTCCCTCTCGCGCTTTCAAGCTTATATTGCAGACGGCAACTTTATTCTTAAATTTTTTTGTAACGGAAGAAAGCGAAATCATAGGATAAAGGTATACCAGATTTATATGAATTCCGCAAGGGTTACCGTGTTAAAACGGGTTGCCGAAAACTTTGAAAGCAAGAATGGTGTGGAGCGCAACCGAGATCATAAACCCCCACCAATATATGCAATGGTACTGGTAAAACTTCTTGAACCATAACTGCTGCAGCAGTTTGAGATATGTCTTTGTTCCGATAAGACACCGGCAGGAAAAAAATACCAGGAACAGAAAAACAAGATTCGCAATGCCGAGGATAAAAACAAGTTTTCCGTATAAAATCTCCATATATATTATTCCACAATAAGTTTCCCTTTCATATCTTTGTGTCCTGCGCCGCAGAAAACATTGCAGAAAAACGTGAACTCTCCTTTTTTATCTGCGGTAAACGTCGCCGTTTCTGTTTTTCCCGGCTTCAGTTTTACGTCAACACCGAAATCAGGAAGCATAAATCCGTGATCAACATCTATACTGGTGATTTTTAACGCAACGCTGTCTCCCTGTTTTACCGTAATAACAGGAGGAATGAATTCCCAACTTTTTGCCTGTATAACAATTTCCTTTACGGGATTTTCCGTCAGTACTTCCGTATCTTGTACCTGTTTCGAATTATCAATTGCTACCGCTTCGTTGGTAATCGTCTGCTGTTTGGGAGGAGTTTTTTTAAAGGAGGCATACGCCCCAACCGCAACAAGCAATCCTATCGCAACAATAATAAATCCCATATTTTTATTTTGAGTTTGTTCCATATCTATAACTTATACAAAATTGGTAATAATTTATTTATCTATTATGAGGCATGAGAAGAATCCTGTCAAGAGTTGCAAAGCAGATCGGGCCTTTTTTTAAGCGTTTCTTTATATGCTCGCTGCAATCTCCATTTTTCTATCTCCTTATGGTGACCCGACAAAAGAATTTCCGGAACTTTTTTTCCTTCAAATTCCTCCGGTCTTGTATAGTGGGGATATTCCAACAATCGCACACTTGCAATTCCTTTTTCTTTAAGCGCTTTGAGCGTTTCGTCTTCGCCTGCTATTTCAATCAACGTATTAACCTGAACACGGAAAAAGCTTTCCTGCCGCGTTGCTTCATCATTCTTCAATACGCCGGGAATAAGGCGGACGACACTGTCTGAAACAGCAGAAACCGCAATTTCTCCGCCCGTCATCACAAAATCGCCCATCGAAATTTCTTCATCAACATAATCCAATATTCGTTCATCAACCCCCTCATAGTGTCCGGCAAGAAGAATAAGATGGTCAAGATTCGCATACTCCTCCGCCTTCTTCTGGGTAAAGATTTTTCCTTTTGGGGAGGCATAGATAACTACCTCTTTTTGAGGTTTTTGTTCGCGCTTGACGCTGGATGTTTGACGTTGAGCATTATGAATCGCTTTTGCAATGACGTCAACTTTCATGACCATTCCTGCTCCGCCGCCGTACGGCTTGTCGTCAACCGTGCCGTAGGAATCTCCCGCAAAACTCCGCAGGTTAATAATTTCTATATCAACCAATCCCTTTTCCTGCGCGCGTTTTACAATACTTTCCTCAAAAAATCCGCGGACCATATCCGGAAACAGCGTAATAACCGATATTTTCATAAAAACATTGTACTATAATAATCAAAACCCGTTAACACGTTAACTCTTTAACTTGTGATGCAATCATTCATCCTCTTTCTTATACGCCTCTATCAAAAAACATCATTTTTCCATACCGTCCTGTTCCGCACGCTTTTTCTGACCGACCAGGCCTGCAGATTCTCCCCAACCTGTTCAAACTATATGTACGAAGCAGTTGAAAAATATGGAGTTATAAAAGGACTATACCTTGGCGTCCGCCGGATTCTGCGCTGTCATCCGTGGAATAAAGGCGGACATGATCCCGTTCCTTAATTTCCTAAAAAAATCCAATAAGCTATCATATAGTACATGAGCACTTTGCATAAAATTCTTCTTTTTCTACTCTTTGTTTTTATCTTCTCCTTTTCTTTTACTACGAGTTCCGACTTCAACCAGGATCTGGGAAGACATCTCAAAATCGGTGAAATCATTACACAAACAAAAACTATTCCTTCAACAAATACATTCTCTTATACCAATTCTGATTTCCCTTTTACAAACCACCATTGGCTTTCTGAAGTTATTTTTTATCAAATTGCAAAGATTTTTGGATTGAATGCTCTTATTGTTCTCAAGACAATTCTCATTGTTGCTGCCTTCGGATTTATTATTTCTCTTTCAATACTGTTATCCAATCCAATCTTCACCTTAATCACTACATTGTTATTTGCTCCGTTATTTATAGGCCGCGCGTTAATCCGGCCGGAACTTTTCGGATTTCTTTTTTTCTCAATAGTACTGTTTCTTATATGTACCTATCCTAAAACCGCTCTTTCTTTTTTGTTATTCCAATCATTATGGCTTTGTGGATTAATATGCATATTACATTTGTATTTGGCATATTCTTGCTCTTCATCTTTTTTTTCCAAATTTTCATAAAAAAAATCAGCGCAAAAAAACAGGACATACTTCTTGTTTTTCTATCCTTTGCTGTTCTTTTTATAAACCCTCACGGCGCACGAGGAATACTCTATCCCCTTTTTATCTTCAAAAATTACGGCTATACCATTGCCGAAAACCAGTCGCTGTTTTTTTTGCGATCATTTGCGCCAACCCCCTTTATTACCTATTTCTTTCTTCTAACTCCTCTTGTTATATATTCTCTGTTCGTTCTTTTTGCAAAAAAAAGAATACCGGAAATGGCGGCACTATTTGTTTTTTACAGCGCTGTATTATTTCAGATACGGCACATGCCGTTTTTTATATTGACGGCAATTCCTTTTATTAGTCGCGTTTTGTACGTTACTACAAAAAAAGTGCCTGTTTCCAACCGCATAAAAAATACCGCAGCATTAACCGTCTTTTGTATTTTCACTGGTTCGGTTATCATCATGGCAAACAACTGGTTTTTTAATACGTTTGACGATGAAAAAAGATTTGGACTCGGATTTACCGAACATGCAAAACAAGCTGTTGCTTTTGTAAAAAAACACAACCTTCAAAAAAATATCTTCAATAACTTTGATATCGGCGGATATCTTGCCTATGCGCTGTATCCCGACTATCGTGTTTTTGTTGACAACCGGCCAGAAGCATATCCTGCTGATTTTTTGAAAAATACGTATATCAATCTCCATATAAATCCGCGACTGCGCAATGAAATATTCCGGAAATACACTATTACTACTGTTTTTTTTGCCCATACGGATCAGACGCAGTGGGCGCGAACATTTTTGGAACAGATGTATCAGGACGCTTCGTGGACTATGGTATACGTTGACGGCGCAATTGTAATTTTCACCAGAGAAACACCATT
Organism: uncultured Gammaproteobacteria bacterium; assembly: GCA_964431935.1. Classification (GTDB taxonomy): domain Bacteria; phylum Patescibacteriota; class Microgenomatia; order UBA1406; family GWC2-37-13; genus CAYSLG01. Next base: position 9,356 of record CAYSLG010000009.1, on the reverse strand, counting down.
GCCCGATATACGAAACAGTCCCGAATATTTTAAAAATCTCATAGACAAGGAAAAAAATTATCTCAATCTTTTGCGAATATCAAGGCTTATGCATATTTTTCAGCTGAATCAGTTTTCAGAATATGCATTTACAAAAGCGCGGACATTGAATCCTGTATCATGCAGTATAAACAGGATACTGGCGACAAACTATCAAAATTCTATACATTTTGACTACGGAGAACGTCTTAAAAAAAAGTTTTGGTACTGTTTTTGATATCTACTTTGTCACCTTTAAACAGCACACCTTCCCGCAGTAGTTTTTCTTTTTGTTTCTCATATCCTCCAAATGCATATGCACGAGATAATCTTCCGTCGGCAAAAACAACCCGATGACAGGGAATGTGTTGGGGGTCTTTGTTTTGATGAAGAATTTTTCCGACCAGGCGCGGCGATTTTATTTGTAGATGTTTTGCGATTTGTCCGTATGTTGTAACGCTTCCTCCGGGAATTTGAGAAACAAGCTTATAAACTTTTTCTCTTATATTCATATAAAAACCCTTTAACCCGTTAACTCTTTAACTCGTTAACCCTTTAACCCGTTAACCAAAAGATTTCTTACGTTTTTCATCTCCTCCTCCGTAAATTTTTTTATATCAGGAACAAATTCCGTTTCATTGTACCGGGGAAGAATGTGAATATGGGCATGAGGAACTTCAAGTCCGTGCGTCACATAGGTGACAAATGACGGATTAAAAACCTTCTGCATTGCTTTGGTGATTTTGAGAGCCGCTTCCCAATACAATCCGAACTCCGGCACATCGTACGTCCAGCGGCAATGCGCTTTGGGAATAAGAAGCGTGTGGCCTTTGGTGCGCGGATGAATATCAAGAAATCCCAAAAAAAGTTTGTCTTCGTATACGGTGTACGAAGGCAGCTTCCCCCCCACAATTCTGCAAAAAATACATTGGTTTTCCGTCATGGTATAATCATAGCAAATACCCCCAAACTTGACAATGAGAGGGTGCCGGGAGTATGATAGGATATGAAAATTATCAGTTATTCGCATTTTACCTATGATTACTGCAAAAGATATTCATGTTCCCGTTGACGTTCCAAAAGACAAAAGAAATACATATATTGAACAGTATCTTCAAATAACAAAAAATACCGGCCGCCTTATGCTGTTTGCCGGCGACCAGAAAGTAGAACACCTCAATGATGATTTTTATGGAGAAGGCATTGCGCAGGAAGATGCTGATCCCGTACATCTTTTTAACATTGCATCAAAAGCAAATATCGGCGTATTTGCAACACAGCTTGGACTTTTGGCTCACTATGGAGGAGATTTTTTTTCCGTTCCCTACCTCGTAAAACTTAATTCCAAAACCAATCTGGTAAAAACTTCGCAGGCAGATCCTATTAGTACACAATGGATTGATGTTGATCAGGTTGCAGAGTTCAAAAAAATCAGCGGCCTCAATATTCTTGGCGTCGGATACACCGTATACGCGGGAAGCGAATATGAAAACGACATGCTTCGGGAAGCCGCACAAGTAAGCTATAGAGCACATCAGCATGGTTTGCTGTCGGTATTCTGGATGTATCCCCGCGGAAAAGCAGTCACAGATGAAAAAAATCCCCATCTTATTGCGGGAGCTGCAGGAGTGGGTGCAACGCTCGGCGCTGACTTTGTGAAGGTAAATTACCCGAAAAAAGAAGGAGTTTCATCGGCTGAAGCGCTTAAAGAAGCGGTTCTTGCCGCCGGACGCACAAAATTGGTCTGCGCAGGAGGATCTAGCATGGATGCGGAAAAATTTTTGAAGACGCTACACGACCAGATTCATATTTCAGAAGCTGCAGGAAACGCAACCGGACGAAATATCCATCAGCGCCCGCTTGACGAGGCTGTTCGTTTGTCAAATGCAATTTATGCAATCACTGTGGAAAATAAAAGCGTTGAGGAAGCAGTGCGCATCTATAAAGGATAATACATCACTATGAAACATACCATACCCCATGAAATGGAAAGAAATATCGCTCTTGAATTTGTACGGGTTACCGAAGCAGCTGCAATTGCGGCTGCCGGATGGGTTGGCCGAGGCGATAAAAACGCCGCAGATCAGGCAGCGGTGGAAGAAATGCGCTCCCGTTTTAATCAAATATCCTTCAGCGGAACCGTTGTTATCGGAGAAGGAAGTAAAGATGAAGCTCCCATGCTCTATACCGGTGAAAAAGTCGGAGGCGGAAAAGAACCGGAAATGGATCTTGCCGTTGATCCTCTTGAGTGCACAGACAGCGTTGCATACGGCAGATACAATGCGCTCTCCGTCATTGTCGGCGGATCAAAAGGATCTCTTCTTCATGCTCCTGACACGTACATGGAAAAAATTGCGGTTGGAAAACAAGCAGCGAAAGTCGTTGATCTTGACGCTTCTATAAAAGAAAATTTACAAAAAATAGCAAAAGCAACGGGAAAAGATCTGGAAGAAGTTACCGTTATCGCATTGGATAGAGAACGGCATAAAACTCTTATTGACGAAGTAAGAAACGCCGGCGCACGTATCAGGCTTATTACAGACGGCGATGTGGCAGGTGCCCTTGCCGCCTGTCTTCCGGAAAGCGGTATTGATGTTCTTATGGGAATTGGCGGAAGCACAGAGGCGGTATTGGCTGCCGCTGCGGTAAAAATATTCGGAGGGGAAATGCTTGCCCGTTTCAAACCGAGAAAAGAATCCGACGCAGAAGATATCAAAAAAGCGGGAATTGAAGATGTAAACAGAATATTTACCGCAGAAGATCTTGCTAAAGGCAAACAGCTTACCTTTACTGCAACAGTTATTTTTGAAAAAAAGCAGATTATTACCCATTCCATTGTGGTGCGCGGAGTTTCGGGAACAGTGCGGTACATCACGACACATCATCATTATGTAAAAAAAAGTTAACGGGTTAAAGAGTTAACGGGTTTTTATTAGTAATTTACTATTAAACATATGAAACGGGTAAACATTGGGTTAAACGGGTTCGGAAGGATTGGTCGGGCGTTTGCCCGCATTGCGCTTGACCGGAATACGTTTGATGTTGCGGCAATAAATACAAGAAAAACCCCAACTCCTTTACTTGCCTACCTTCTCCAATATGATTCTATTTATAGAAAATATGGAAAAACCGTTGCCGAAAAAGAAAACGGTATTGATGTTGGCGGAACTTTTATCGCAACAACTCTGAATGATTCTCCCGACACAATCCCCTGGGAAAAATATAATGTTGATATTGTGATTGATGCAACCGGTGCATTTACCAAAAAGGAAGATCTGCAAAAACACATCAAAGGATCGGTAAAAAAAGTTATTCTTACTGCGCCGACAAAAGATGAGGAAACACCCCATGTTGTTTTGGGGGTCAATGATGATGCGATTGACTGGAAAAAAGAAACGGTTGTTTCCAATGCTTCCTGCACGACAAACTGCGCCGCTCCTCTTTTCAAAGTTCTTGAGGATAATTTTAAGGTCACATCGGGATTTTTGACAACGGCACACGCCTACACGCTTACCCAAAGCCTTCTTGACGATGCAAATAAAACACCTGACCGGTCGCGATCGGCAGTATTAAACATCGCTCCCTCAACAACCGGAGCTGCAAAAGCTGTTGCAAAAACAATTCCGTCTTTAAAAGGAAAAATCGACGGCATGGCGCTTCGCGTACCGGTTCCCACAGTATCTTTTACTGATGTTTCCGCAATAGTTGAAAAACAAACAACGGCAGAAGAAGTGAACGCATTATTCAAAAAGGCATCAGAGACATCTATGAAAAACATTCTCGGATATGAATCAACCATGCTTGTTTCATCCGATTATATCGGCTCTCCGTACTCATGTGTACTTGATGCAAACTATACAAAAGTAATCAACGGAAATCTGGTAAAAGTATTCGGATGGTATGACAACGAATGGGGCTATGCAACACGATTAGCTGATCTGGTAGAAAAAATGGCCAAATTTATTTAATAATATATGACACATTCTAACGGAAAAATAACATATATTGACGAAGTTGACATTGCCAACAAGACTATTCTTCTGCGCGTAGATTTCAACGTCTCGCTTACCGACAATTTATCTATAGCAGACGACGCCCGCATCAAACAATCGCTCCCCACCATCCAACATCTTCTGCAAAACAACAATAAACTTATTCTTATTTCCCATCTTGACCGCCCAAAAAAACGCGATCCGAAATTCTCCCTTATTCAGGTTGCAAAACACCTGCAAACCCTTATTAATAACAGCAGAACCGTAACGCTTATTGACGACTTTACACAAAATCATGACAAAGAACGCGTAAGAAAACAAAAACCGAATGAAATCATTCTTCTTGAAAATATCCGTTTTTACCATAAGGAAAAAAATAACGATCCGGAATTCGCAAAAAAACTTGCCGGACTTGCGGACATATATGTCAATGATGCGTTCGGTGTATCACACCGCGCAGATACATCGGTTGTCGGCATTCCTCCCCTTCTTCTTTCATACGGCGGACTTTTGTTGAAAAGAGAGATTGAAATGATTTCAAAAGTCATTGAAAAACCGCAGGAGCCTGTTGTCGCCATATTGGGAGGCGCAAAAATCTCAACAAAAATAAACCTTATCGGACGGCTCATGGATATTGCCGACTATGTATTGGTTGGCGGCGGCATTGCAAATACGTTTTTATCCTCACAGGAATACAACATCGGGCAGAGTTTTTGTGAATATGAGGAAATTGAAAATGCCCGCAGACTTCTTTTTTCCGCAGCACAGAAACATACCGCAATTATCCTTCCCTCTGATGCCGCGGTTGGCTATGGCGAAGAAAATCCCCACAACGGCGAAATCCGCAAGATAGACGATATTCCGGAAAGCGCGTCAATTCTTGATATCGGTCCGGAAACAAAAGCGAAATTCGGCGCCATTATCGGAAAAGCAAAAACAATTATCTGGAACGGGCCAGTTGGATTGTTTGAAAATCTGCCTTTCAACAGAGGAACTGATTTTGTATATTATTCCATAACGCACAACCCCGATGCCGTTTCCATTGTCGGAGGAGGAGATACGATTGCGGCAATTTCAAAAAAAGAATATCTGGACAATATCACTCACATCTCAACCGGCGGAGGAGCAATGCTTGAGTTTATTGAGAAAGGGACTCTGCCGGGAATAGAGGCTTTGAAGAAATAATCTCCAATACCTTGTTTACCTGCTTCGGCGATGAGACGGTAACAATGTCTTTACTTTTTTCAATTGAAGACAAAAACGATGTCCCGGTAATGGTGTTTTCGTTTATCCAAAAAATATTCAAATCCAGATGGGTATTTTTATTCCAAAACGTTCTGTATTGCGCATCGGGAAAAAGAAATATCATCCCATCTGTATTTTTCAGGTTTTTTATATTCATTAATCCTTTCTGCCGTTTCTCCTGCGTGTCGGCAACATACACGCGATACGTCTTTCCTTCAATCGTATACGAAACAATCTTTCCCCGAAATTGTATCGATGTATCGATATATCGATACATACCAATTCCAAAAAAAACAAGAATAATCGTGAGGAAAAATGGTTTCAATTTTCCCATATTATAATATGGTATACTATTTGGAACATATGAGAACAGAAAGATCAATACATAATCTTCGAGATCCAGGAAATAATCTTCGAGGAGGTTCACTACTTGGAAGTTTTTTTAATGCGCTTGAAATCTTACAAAGACTGCAAGCGGAGCACAACATTAAAACAGGAAGCCTGCAAAAAGAAATAATATCTTCAATACGTTCTACACGAATAAACGATAAACCCGGTTTATCAAACAAATCCTCTTAAAATACAGGCCTCCTCACTTCTCAAAGTCGCAAGATCCTGAACGAGCAACTCGTTTGTGGGTTATAACCCTGAGCAAGCCGAATGGGTTATAACCCTGAGCGAGCAAAGCGAGTCGAATGACATAGATTATAAATCAGATTACAAACCTTTGGAGTTTAAATTATCCTGATTTTTTGGGGACAGATTCTCATATCGCCTTGCTTCTCAAGGTCGCAAGACCCTGAGCGAGCAAAGCGAGTCGAATGGGTCGGGGCGGCGAGACTTGAACTCGCGACCTTACGCTCCCAAAGCGTACATTCTAGCCATCTGAACTACGCCCCGTAAGTACTCCCTATTGTATCAACTTTATCCTCCAGCTTCAAACCCAATGATATAATTAAACCTCTATGAAACGATTTCTATCGCCATTTATTGCTCTGCAGCACAGGGATTTCCGGCTTTTGTGGCTGGGGCTCATCATATCGCTTACCGGCCATCAGATGCAGATTATGGCAATCAACTGGCAGGTATATATACTTACAGGGTCTGCTCTTTCTCTTGGATTTGTCGGTCTGGCGCGGTTTCTTCCCTTACTGATATTTTCACCATTAAGCGGAATCGCATCTGATATTTTCAGCCGGAAAAAAATCATGTTTATTTCTCAATTCGTTATGATTGCTTCTTCACTTACTCTTGCTATCTTAACTTCTACAGGAAACATATCTCCCCTTCTTATTTATATATTGATCGGTATAAGCTCTGCCGCCTCCGTGTTTGATATTCCGGCCCGTCAATCTATTGTCCCCCATCTTGTACCAAAGCACCATTTTATGAATGCGGTTAGCATGAATACTCTTATATGGCAATTGTCAGTTGTATTGGGTCCAAGTATTGCAGGATTTATTATTGCCTCATCCGGTGTTTCTTCCATTTATATTATTCATTCTCTTTCCTTATTAGGTGTTATCATTGCTCTTTTTGCCATGAAACCTATTCCCCGTAATAATGAGAAAAAAACGCAGTTCAATTTTTCCGCTATACGGGAAGGGTTTTCTTTTGTAAAAAAAACTCCTCTTATTTACTCAACTATGCTTCTTGATTTTTTTGCAACATTTTTTTCTTCGGCAACGGTTCTTCTTCCTCTTTTTGCAAAAGATATTCTTGCTGTCGGCCCTCAGGGATTGGGTATTTTGTACGCAGCTCCATCAGTTGGCGCTTTTTTTGCCGGTTTGATTATTTCGTCCATGCATCAATTGCGCAATCAAGGGAAAATTCTTATATTCAGCGTTCTTTTGTACGGCGTTGCAACAATACTTTTTGGTATTTCTCAATCGTTTTATCTTTCGCTTTTTTTTCTCGCGCTTACCGGCGTTGGCGATGTCATAAGCGCGATTATCAGAAATACCATCCGCCAATTGGCAACACCGGATCATTTGCGCGGAAGAATGGTCGCAATCAATATGATATTTTTTGCCGGCGGACCGCAGTTAGGCGAATTTGAAGCGGGTATTCTTGCTGCAGCTTTTGGTGCGCCTGTTTCTGTTGTTATTGGAGGAATTGGAACGCTTGTTGCAACTATTATTCTTGCCATACGCACTCCTCAATTGAAAAAGTATAAAGGGAATGAATTGATTGTATGATTGTTCTCTTATCCACCCCCGAGGAGAACGTTTCGTCCACCTCGGAGGAGATAGCACTTTGCAAATAGAAATATTGATATATAATCATCTTATGAAAGCTCCTGATTTTTCTTTACCGGATCAAGATAATAAAATTCATAGTCTAAAAGACTATAAAGGGTCATTACTCGTTGTCTATTTTTATCCCAAAGACGATACCCCGGGCTGTACAAAAGAGGCGTGTTCGTTTCGCGACCATACGGATATATTCAAAAAAGAACATGTTGCTGTTTTGGGAATTTCAAAAGATTCTCCTTCATCCCATAAAAAATTTGCGGAAAAATACCGGCTGAATTTTCCCCTTTTGAGTGACGAAACAAAAGAAGTAATCAAAACATACGGCGTATGGGGAAAGAAAAAATTCATGGGGCGGGAATATGAAGGAATACTGCGAAAAACATACATTGTCAACCCCGAAGGAGAAATTGTAAGAGAATATTCCAACGTTAATCCCATAGATCACGCGAAAGACATCCTACAGGATATAAAAACCCTGAAACATTAAAAATACCCCTCCCTGATTATCTTCTCTTTCTTTATCTCATCTATCCATGAAGGAAAGTTATATTCTTTTTTTTCCTCTTTTTTGGAAGAAAATTCTTTTTTCAAGGTATTAAGCATTCTTTCGGCAATAGAAGGGTGTTGCAGTAAAACATTTTCATATTCTCCGGGGTCGGTTTTTAGATTGTATAGTTCTAATATGTCGTTTTTATTCCTCACATAAAAACTCCAATTTTTATCTCTAACAGATCTTTGATGATATCCGCCATATTCAGCAATAGTATATTCATTTTTTATTGCATCAGGAATCGCAAATAACATGTTGCTAAGATCTTTTCCTTGTAATTTTGAAACAGGTTTTATACTTAAAAGAGATAAGAGTGTAGGATATACATCAATTCCCTGGAAAATTTCATTACTTTTTATCCCTTTTAATCCGGGAATTGCCATTATCATAGGAACCGAGACTTGTTCTTTATACATATTCCAACCATGGAGAAACGTCCCATGTTCTCCAAATTCTTCTCCATGCTGAGAAGTAATAATAATAATCGTATTATTCTTTATTCTTTCGCTATTAACAAAGTCAAGAAATTTTGCAAGTTTTTGATCGAGTTCATATATCTTTTCAAGATATAATGCCCTAAAATATTCTACTTGTCTCTTATCTTTTATATCAATTTTTTGCGTGTAATACGCGCTAAAATTACTTCCAATCTCTATACTCGGAAATGAGAGAAATATTCTCTCAGCCTCTCTTATAGAAGACGCATTTTTTAATACGTTATATAAACTTGAAGTCCAATTTACACTTTCTTCAGTTGTACTTTTTTGAATTCGCTCCTTTAAAGAAGAAAGCACAAATTGAAAAAAACCTTCATCAAACAAAAAAAATTCTCTTTCTGTTGTTGGAATATGAGAATAGTATTGATCAGCAAAATGCAAAGATCTCGCGTTTTCTATTAGATAAGGACTATGTAAAAAACTAGAATAGATAAAAGCAAAAATCGGTTTATCTGTTTTTTTCTGATTTAAAAAAATATCATATATACGTTCCCATTGAGATGGATCGTCCGATTGTTCTTTAATTACATCAAATCCTCTTTCTACCCCTCTATTAAGAGGAACAGCTGCGTCAAGAATAGTTGTTCCAAAATAAAATGTTTTATATTCACTCATTTGCATAATTTCCGGAAGAGTAATAAAAGACGCGCTAAGTTTTTTATTTACTAACGGAAACAGTATATTGTGCATACTTGGATATTGGGAAGTAAAAAGAGAAAATGTGCTTTGCAAAGTCAAGGAATTTTGGGAATACGACCGGGTAAACAATACATTTTCCTCTGCAAATTTACAGAGATTT
>CAYSLG010000008.1:0-18663 GCA_964431935.1 uncultured Gammaproteobacteria bacterium | reverse complement strand
CATAAACAAGCATGATATTATGATAAGCGTTGCTCTTGCCGTTTTGTATTTTTCTTATCATGAAACAATTATTTTTGTTTTGGCTCCTTTGGGAATTCTTTTAATATTCAGGTTTTTATTGCAAAAACAGTATGTTGCTTACTGGAGCGCGTTAATAAAAATCGGTTTGGCGGTTTTTTTGATAAGCGCGGTGTCTGTTATTAATCAGGTTGTTGTTGATTTGTTCCAAGTCACATTTATCAAAGCGCCGATAGGATGGAATCTTTTTAGAAAAGAATTGCCGTATGCCAATCCGTTTGAAATGATGGGTTTTTACAGTATTCATTCTCTTGAACCGCTTCCCGTATTTATTGCGCTGGTTGTAAGTATGGCGGTTGTTGCCGTAATAATACTCGGTTTGTATGGGTCAAAAAAAAAGCTGATTACCATAAGTTTTTTGATTGTGTATATATTATTTTATATTTGGTTATCAATAGTGCATCAAAATTTCTTCGCTTTCAATCGTGTCGTAACCTATACCCTTCCTCTTTTACTGGTGTTGTTTGCTGTGGGAATGGGTGAAATTTTAAAAAGAAAAAAACAGACTTTTTTTATAATTTTTATTCTTATCGGTTTGGAAATTTTTTTTGGATTGGCGCTTATGCGGCGTTTTGTCCGCGAGCGGATTACGGTTGATGCATCATTTATTTCTTTGGAGGAAGTAAAAAAACAAAATATACGGGAGCCGATATATATGCAATCCATTATTGTAGGGTTTCAGAACCATTGGTCAAAAATATGGACGGATTATTTTTTGAATTCCGATTATAAAATCTATTCGGCGGACAATTTTGACAGATCAGAAAAATTTATTCCCGACGGCAGCCTTATTTTGATTTCAAAATATAGTTGGTACAACAAGCCCGCGATGATTATAGCTAAAAATACCGTATGGGAGAACGGATATTACAAGTTGGCGAGAGCGTGTGATTCTGATGCGTGTTTGCTTGAATCGGGCGCTCCTTTGCATTTTATTGATTTTGAAACCGGCGGGTATCAGGACAGTCTTTTTATTTCCGGCTGGAGTATGCGGGAAGACGGGCACAGGTGGAGTAGTGGAAAAAAATCAACATTGAGATTGGTTGCCGGAAAAAATAAATCATTTTCTCAATTGGTGATAAAGGCGCATTCTTTACAAAACCCCCAAACAATAATTGTGTTTGTAAATGGTATTAAAGTTGGAGAAAAAGAATTGGATGCAGAACCAAAAGAATATATGTTTGACATAGGAAATCGGCAGAATGAAACAGTACAGGTGGAATTTCAATTCAGCAATATGTATCAGCCGATTGCAACGGGCATAAGTTCTGATGCGCGGGAGTTGTCTGCGGATTTTAGAATAATTGAACTGAGATAATTTTCTTATATATTTCCAGAGTTTTTCCGGCAACCTCTCTCCATCGGAGTATTTCTACAGTCGGTATTGTTGGATGCTCAAGGTTTTGGAGAATCCCATTTTTTATATCATCAACGCTGACTGTTTTTTTGAAACTGCCGGGGATGCTTGGGGAATTATAGGCAATGGTTGGTATGCCGGACGCAATACTTTCAAGAGGAGGAAGGCCGAATCCTTCGTAAAGCGACGGATAGACAAAAACAGACGCTCCCTGATATAGATGCGGAAGATCTGCGTCTTCCACATATCCTGCAAAGTACACATGCTCCTGCAGATTGAAGTCTGCAACGGTTTGGAATACTTCGTCCTTATTCCACCCCGCCCTGCCGACAAAACAAAGGTGATAATCCGGATGTTTTTTTACAACATAAGAAAATGCCTTGATAAGATTCACCAGATTTTTTCTCGGTTCAATGGCTCCAACGTACAGAATATACGGCTGCGGAATATTATATTTTTCCAAAACAGTGCCAATATCTTTTCTTCCCTGTTTGATAAAAAATCTGTCGTCCACTCCCAAAGGAACAATAGTAATGGGATTTTTCATTGAAGGAAAAAAATGAAGGAGATCATCTTTTGTTTTTTGCGAATCCGCAATGATTACGTCGTTGAATTGCAGTGTTTTTCTGATTTTTTTCCGGTGGGCCGTGATGACTTCCGGCGTATGAAACTCCGGATATATTTTCCAGGTAAGGTCGTGGACCGTTGTAATTCCTTTTGTTCCCGCAAGAAGCGGCGGACGGGAGAAATCGGAAAAATGAAATATATCAACTTTGCCGATAAACCATTCAACCGGCATGATATTGAAAGTCCCCCATAATAACTGAAGAACTTTGGGAGGAAACGACAAGACAAATACGTTTGCTCCCAATTTTCTGAATTCAGCGATAAAGCCGAAATGCTTTGGTTTCCTGAAAGACGAATAGAAAAGACGGTACTCGTTTTTCTTGTCAATGCGAAGGAGATTTTTTACCAGATTGTACGTATAGGTTGCAACCCCGCTTCCCTGATACATGAGCATGGAAATGTCAATACCAATGATCATAATAATTAAGAATTAAGAAAACGATCTTTATTATCTATTATAACTCATGAAGAAAGGAATAGAGTTTTGAGGCGGTTTTTTCCCAGCGGAATTTCTTGCTTTGCTCTATTCCCTTTTTTGAAAGAGTGTGGGCGAGTTTTTGATTATTCACGATTTGTTTGATTTTATTTTTTATATCTATAAAATTTGTGGAGTCAACATACAATACCGCTTGTCCGCCGACTTCGGGAAGCGATGAATTGTTGCCGGTTATAACAGGAGTGCCCAACGCCATACTTTCCAGAACAGGCAATCCAAAACCTTCGTAAAGACTGGGGTATATAACGCAATATGCATTCTGAATGAGGTCAATAATATAATCATCATTGAGGTAATCCAAGACAACAATATTATTTTTTTTTGATACGGGAAAATTTTCATTGATATAATTCAAAGTCATTTGCTTTATATTCCCCCACCCCGCCCCGCCGCACAACACAAGCTTAAAATCAGAAGAAATTTCTTTATTTTTCTGCAAGTCGGCAAAAGCCCGCACGACAAACGCGATATTTTTACGCGGTTCAAATGTGCCGTAATATAAAAGATAATAGTGAGATTTTATTTTCTGGCGTTGAGCTTTGATAAGGCTGTTAATATCTTCAAGTTTTTCGCTTTTGTTGTTTGCGGTTTTTGTTTGAAAGATAGGGTCAACTCCCGGATATGCAATCATGATTTTTTTATCTTTGAATTCTTCGGAATAGCGGATAAGATCTTTTTTCGTGTATCTGCTGATGCAAAGGATTCCGTCGCAGTGTTTTCTTGCAAATTTTATTTTCCGTTTTTGCAGATCAATAGTCTCTTCGCGGTGAAAATGAGAAGCAAAAATTGTTGTCAGATCATATACAGTCGTAATATTTTTGAAATTCTGTAACGGATGAAATCCGGTTTCCGAGTGAAAGATAATTTTTACTCTGTGTTTTTTAAATGTTTTCGTGAGAGAATGCAAATGTTTCAAAAAACGGATTTTATTTCTATAATTGATATATAAAAGACGGATTTGAAAAATATTATTCAGCCATTTTGCAAGAGATCTTATTATTGGCAGTTCCAAAAAAAAATTTTCATCAGGATCTTTCTCAATTTCTTCTTTTTTGTTAGAAAGAGTATTTAATAAAATGACATTTTTATAATTCAGTAAAGAAAGAATATCCATGCTCATGGTATGTCTAAAAATATCGCGGTTAAAGGAAAATAAAATAATCTTCGCATTTTTATCTTTTTTTTCCATGATGGCGACAAGCGAAGATAAAAGACCGTACATGTAACGGTAAACTCCTGATTTGTCGCCGAAGGTTCCTGAGGCAGTTATGAGAGGACTTATCTCAAAGGCGATATTCATAATGAAATTATTTGTAATATTCTAACAAACCAACCATGGAATTCAAATGATACAATATGCACATGGATATATCGGTTGTTATCCCGACGTTGAACGGGAAACATCTTCTTGAGAAAAATCTGCCGTTTCTTTTTGACGCGTTGGAATATGCGCAAAAAAACTGTGAAATTATTATTGTAGATAATAATTCGCATGATAATACCGATGTATATATTGAAAAATTAAAAAATACCAAGTTACACCTCCGAGGAGACCGCATCACAGAACGGCCACCTCGGAGGTGCATAATTAACGGATTAAAAAAGGGAACATTACAATATGTTAGATTTCAAAAAAACAGGGGGTTTACCGGAGCGGTGAATGAAGGGGTAAGAAAAGCAGCAGGAAAATACATCCTCATGTTGAATAACGATTGCCGGTTGGAAAAAGATACGGTGAAAAAGATGGTGGATGCGTTGGAGAAGCATACGGAATGGGTGGCGACGCAGCCGGTAATTAACAAATTAAGAATTAAAGAACAAGAAAAAGAAATTGAAAATATCGGGTATGAGGTGGATTTGTATAGGGGGAAAGCAAGACCGATACAGAAAACAAAAAGTATTAAGTATAAAGCCTGCCTGCCGGCAGGCAGGGTATTAAGTATTAAAAAAGACATTTTCAGAAAGAGGTATCTGTATGGGTTGTCGGCTGCGTGTTTGCTGATACGGCGGGATGTTTTTATGAAGATTGGCATGTTTGACGAAGCGTTTCATTCGTATCTTGAAGATGTTGATTTATTCATCCGTCTTGCAAAAAATGGCTATCAATATTATCCCACTCTTTCAGCAGAATGCCTGCATGACCATATGGCAACAAGCAGCAGAATGGGCAATTACAAAGAAAAGCAGGATGTGAAAAACTGGGCAAGAATTATTGCAAAAAATTATCCTGCATCATTTACAATATGGCATTTTTTCCCTTTGTTTGTTGAGCGTCTGCGAAATATAAGCGGGTTGGTGAAGAAAAGTGTTAGAATGATACTATGAGCGCGATTTCATTCCAGAGCGTCAATAAATATTTCTATTTTCAGCACCAGAAAACGCTCAAAGAGCTTGTTCAAGCATTTTTCAGAAGAAAAAAAACCTTGGAGCGCGTCCACGCGCTCAACAACGTGTCTTTTTCCATAGCAAAGGGAGAGACGGTCGGCATCATCGGGAAAAACGGCGCGGGAAAATCAACCATGCTCAAACTTATTGCGCACGTATCTTCTCCGACTTCGGGAACGGTTGAAATTAACGGCAGAGTATCCCCTCTTATAGAACTTGGTGCGGGATTTCATCCGGAATTGACGGGAAGGGAAAACATTTTTTTAAACGGCGTTATTCTCGGATTAAAAGAATCGTATATTGGAAAAAAACTGCATGATATTATTGCATTTTCCGAGCTGAAGGAATTTATTGATCTGCCGGTGAAGCATTATTCGTCTGGTATGTATATGCGGCTTGGATTTTCTGTGGCGATATTCACCGATCCGGACATACTGCTGGTTGATGAAGTGCTTGCGGTGGGAGACGAGCAGTTCAAGAAAAAATGCGTTGAAAAAATGATAGAGTTCAAGAAAAAAGGAGTAACGATTATTCTTGTATCCCATGCCCTGGAAACCGTAAAGGCATTCTGTCCGAGAGTAATATACCTGAAACACGGTGCAGTTGAATTTGATGGAAATGGAGAGGAAGGGATTGAAAAATATAAAAGAGAATTAACCTAATTATTCTAATTAACCTAATTTCTAAAAAAATTCCAATACCCAAATTCCAATTGGGAACATTGGAAATTGGTTCTTTTTTAGAGTAATTAGATCAATTAGAAATTAGAAATTAAAGAAATGTTTCTCATAACCCACTGGGATTTGTTAAAACATCTGACGGCAAAGGAGATAAAAGCCCGGTATAAGCAGTCGTTTCTCGGATTTTTCTGGATTATCCTCAATCCGTTTTTTCAGATGCTTATCATGAGCTTTGTGTTTTCCCATATCATGAAAGTGCAGGATCTCGGAGTCCCCTACCCTGTTTTTATTTACGCGGGCCTTTTGCCGTGGATATTTTTTGCAACGTCGCTTGGCGCAACCATGGGGATACTTGTAGAAAATTCCTCCCTTATAAAAAAAATATATTTCCCGAGAGAAGTATTGATTTTATCGGTATTATGCGCAAAGGCATTTGATTTTTTCCTGTCGTTTTTGATTCTTGTGGTTCTTATGGTGTTTATGAAAGTTAATGTACCGTTATTTATCCTTATGGTGATTCCGGTTTTTATTATCCAGTTTATGTTTATGTTCGGTTTGTCTCTTCTTTTATCCATGATGAATTTGTTTTACCGCGACGTGCAGTATTTTTTCAATCTGATTCTGACGCTGTGGTTTTATCTGACGCCGGTTTTGTATGCGGTTGAATTTTTCCCCTTGCAGTACCGGTGGATTTTCCGCTTGAATCCGATGGCGGTATTTATCAACGCGTACCGCAATATTTTGTTTAACGCAGACTGGCCGAATTTCGCAAGTCTTGCGATAGGTGTTGGGATCTCCTTGTTTTTGTTTGTCATCGCCTACACATTGTTTAAAAAATTGGAAGGCGTATTTGCGGATATTGTATGAAAAAGCAAGTATAAAGAATTAAGTATAAAGTATTAAGAATCAAATTGCTTTTTTGAATTCTTTAAACATTTTCAATTTTAGACTGTGTGGAATAAGAAGATCTTCAATATTATTTTTTTTCCGCAACCTTTGTATCTTAAAACGCAAAAATAATGTTTCGGGCAATAAGAAAAGATTCCAAAAAATTGCCGACACGTTTGCCAAAAATAACCATATTCTTCCGCGCAAAAGAAAATACATTGTTTCCGCACTATATAAGGCAGCATACACGGGAAATTTTGTATATACATCTTTTGCCGTATAATTTTTCAGAACAGTTCGTATATTATTTCTCGCGCTCCAGAAACGTTTTATTGGCCGTGTGAAAAGGGAACCCAATGTTGCAGACATTTTATGAAACACAAATGATTTTTTATTGTATACGATGCGATATCCAATAAGTCTGATGCGCCATGAAAGATCAACGTCATCATGTAAAGTAAAATACCGCGGATCAAATCCTCCTGCTTTTTCAAAAACATCTTTTCTGACGATAAACGATCCGCCGTAACTGAAGAAAATTTCACCTTGTTGGGGAATATATCGTATATCTGTTTCATAATATTTCTGCATGCAGAATCCATATACATCCATGACGCCGCCGGCATTGTCAATGATCTGTCTTTTTGTTTTTTTATACGTTTTTTCATTGATCAAAACACTGGTGCAGATACCTATGGTTTTATCGGATTCAATGGTTTGTATTAAATACTCAATGCAATGCGCATCAAGGATAATATCATTGCTTTGAAAGATGATATAATCCCCCGTTGTGTATTGAAATCCGATATTGGATCCCTGCGCAGTCCCAACATTGGAATGATGATATGCAATGATTACATGGGGATAATTTTTCTTTACAAATGCAACGCTGTCATCTGTGGAATTATTATCCACCATGATGATTTCATCAGGAATGATTGTCTGGCGGTATACGGAGTCAAAATATTCTTTGAGAAGATGTGTTCCGTTATAATTCAAGATAACAAGCGACAATGTTTTTTTATTTCTTTTTTTTACAGACATAGATAAATTGAAACGCAGTTAAAGTTTGAAAAATCTTTATACGATGCCCTAGGCCGGTAGGTATAGTTTGCACGACTTCATATCCTGCCCAGTGAATCATATCAATTGCGGTTTTTTTGGTAAAAAAGCGAAGATGGTCAAATCCAAGTATGCCAGGTCTATATGTAAATTTTCCAAATAGCAGTTGAAGGCGAATCTCAAAGCGAGCGATATTGGGAAGCGAAATAACGACTCGTCCATCAGATTTCAAGTATTTTTTTGCATCTTTCAGTAAAAGATCGGGTCGGGGCAGATGCTCCAAAATATCTGAAAAAACAATGGAGTCATATGTTTTATTTTGCAGTTGCAGCGCCGGGTGATACAAGTTTCGCAAAAAAACATTTCTGTAATATTTCTCTGCTTTTTTCAGCGCTTCTTTATGAATATCAATGCCGTCGGAAACAACCTGTTTTTTCAGCAGGAATTTTCCCAAAAATCCCGCATTGCAGCCAACATCCAAGATAACAGAATTTTTCTGTATCAGTTTGGGAATAATCATATGAGGACTATGAGAAGAAGTATCGAGCTTAAGCATCTCGTCTTTTCTAAAAAAATCTTTCATATCATGACGGTTTAAAATCAATTGGCGATAATATTTTTGCTAAGATCTTTCGCTTGTAATAATCAGTGAGCGCAATAAGGAATTTTTTGGGAGTGAAGACAGTCAAAAACACATAAAACCAGAAGCGCGGATTCAACAAACTTTTCCAATGATAACGGGCAAGTATTGCAATTTCTTTATAAAGCGACGATATTTTTCCATAATTTTTAATTTGTACAAGTCCTTCATAATGTGTTGCAATATGTTCTATGCATAACGCAAGTATGTTGCGGTATTTTTTTTCTTTGAAAACGGTTTTGAACATTTTTATCCATGATTCTGTCGGAGACGTATCGTATATGGAAGACAGATGGCGTGTTTGGCTTTCGGGGATGCTTACTGCAACGGTAAAGTCTTTCAAAAAAACAATCTTGTGTTTTTTGGCAATGCCGGCAAACGGATAAATATGGCCGGGAAAAATATCTTCATGGAAAGGAGTGTCTATATATTTTTTTCTGTATGCAAGGCCGGATACCTGACCAACAGATCCAAAAATAGCAGTAACCGCTTTTTTTCCTTGAGATAACGAAATAACAGTATCCTGATTCTGATCTGGAGGGAAAACCGCGCGAACCGGTTTCCGGTAATCTTTTTCAAACCAGAAATACGGCCGCGTTACTGCCCCTACATCTTTATCCAAGAAAAATGCGTCATGTGTTTTTTGGAGTGCGTTATATGAAAGCAAATCATCCTGCGCGATATAAAATAATATGTCATTTTTTGCCAGAGATGCCAATTTTTTTATATTCTGCTGACAGCCGAGATTTTTTTCATTGTTAACATAGCGGATTTTTTTATTTTTGAAAGACGCAATGATTGATTTTGTTTTTTGTATTTCTTCTTTCCATGCAGGTTTATTATCGTCTGTAATAATGATTTCATAATGTGTGAATGATTGATTAAGAATATTTTTCAACAATCTTTTTAATAAATGCGACCCTTTATATAAAGGGATGCAAATGCTGAAACTTAATTGTTTTTGTTTTTTCATGATGAAAATAGTTTTATATATTTCGGAAGAATATGGTTCCAATCATATTTTTTAACAAATTTTTCCGCTTTTTCCGCAATGTGTTTTCTTGTTTGTGCATCTTTCAAAAGTTTTATCGTCATTGTAGCAAATGCGTCAATATTTCCAAAGGGAACAGATATATAATTGCCGTTAAAAACAGTTTTATATACCGGCAGGTTCCAGCAGATAACAGGAGTTTCGCACGCCATTGATTCGGCAATTACCCTGCCGAATCCTTCCTCGTGGCTTGGAAATAATAATATTTTTGACGACTTCAAAATTGAAAATAATGTGTTGTTGTCAATATTTTCAAAAACGATTGCGTTGTTTGCTATAAATTTTTTAATTTCTTCATTCCCTGTTCCGATAATTGCGAGCCGGGCAGACGGTATTTTTTCTGTAACGCGGCTCCATACTTGTACAATTTCAAAAATTCCCTTGCTTGGATGAAATCTGCCAACAAATACTCCGTCAAAAGATGTTTTATTCCTTTTTATCTTTTTGATATGCGAAATATCAGTGCCATTGGGAATAACAGAAAGTTTTTTCCGGTTAAATCCCTGTTCAATGAGTTGTTTTTTTACAAATGGATTAACTACGATAACGGCATCAGCTCTTTTTTTTATCAGAAAAAATGATATTTTTTGAAGATAATATGCTATGGCGTTTATAAAGATATTGCCTTTTCGTTTCAGAAAATAAGGGTACAGATGGTGAATAATTTGAATCCATTTTCTCCCGTTTTTTTTCAAAAAAAATGCAGGGATGACATCCGGAAAAAAATCAGAAGAGGAAAACAGTACGCTATGGTTTTTAATCTTTTTTTTAAGCAAAAGAATATTGAAAGTTCGCAATATATATGTTGTTATTAAATAAATAAATTGTCGCTCATGACTTGTGTTAATATGCGTTATGCGTTTTCTTACATCTTGGAATAATTGAGATCCGAGCCGTGAAGTAATGATTATTATATTTTTGTGAGGCAGTTTTTTTGTCAGATCAACGCATAACATATCTGCCCCGCTTTTTCCTTGAGTATATGCATTCATAAATATATAAAGATCTTTTTTTTGTGAAGTCATACGATTTTTTTTATAAGTCCGCATAATACTGCGATAATTCCTCGGGCAACTTCTACACAAAAAATAATATTTCTTTTAATAAAACTTTTTATCGCAGAGAAAATAAGAATAAATTTTTCAACAGGTGAAAATGGAGAAGCAGTAACGCATCTTACAGTATAAATACCATCGTAAACAAAAAATATCGGAAAACAGAGGTATCTGAAAATCGTCTTCACTACTTTTTTATTAAATGAAAGATTTTTTAAAACAGAAAATTTTTGAAAATATAATCCCGTATCCCGTTTATAAAAAAGAATGTTTGGTATAAAAACCATTTTTCCTTTAAGGAGTGTGTTCAGAATTGTTATGTAATCGCTGCTTTTAAAAATGGGGCGGGAATCTTTGTAATACCCTTTTATTTTTTTTATATTGGCCGTCTTATGAAGTCCGTAAAAATAAGAAAGATTATATGTTGCGATAAAATGCCGTACAGAATAAAAATGAGAAGCCTCATTATTGAATGCTGCATTCGGATACGGATATTTTTTGTTGTTGAAAACATTTGCATATCCTGACATTGCAAGTACGGCATCGGGATATTTTGCATATAACTGCACAAGTCTTTCAATGTATGCCGAATGCCAAAAATCATCCTGTCCTGCCCACATGAAAAATTCCCCTTTTGCCTGTTTCAAAACATAATTGAAATTGTAAACAAACCCCAAGTTTTTTTTCTGGCGGATATACCGTATTCTTATATCTTTTTGCGCATATGCTTTGCAGATTTTTTGAGTGTTGTCTGTTGAAGCGTCATCGGAAATAATAAGTTCAAAATTTTTGTATGTCTGGTGAAGGAGAGATTCTATTGCATCAGCAATGAAATGTTCTCCATTATACGCGGGCAGGCCGATAGAGACGAGAGGTTTGTTCTTTTTTTTCATCATAATACATGTATTTTATTTCAGCACGTCAATTATAATATAAAGAATTCCGTATGCATGAAACATATAAACTACAAAAGTGCAGGATTTGCTCGGGTACAAAACTGTATCCGTTTCTTTCTCTTGGGTCAATGCCTCCGCCCAATGGATTTCTTGAAAAAGACGATTTGAAAAAAACAGAGAAGATATATCCGCTTGGCGTATGCGTATGCGAGTCGTGCTGGCTGGTGCAGTTGACGCATGTTATTCCGGCGGAAATCATGTTCAAAAACTACCTGTACATTCCTTCAACGTCGGAAACAATGCGCAGTCATTTCCAGTCACTTGCGAAAGATATAATCTCTTCATACAAGCTTCCTGTTAATTCGCATATTATTGACATCGGCAGTAACGACGGGACACTGCTGCAGTTTTTCAAAGATCAGGAAATGAGGGTATTGGGCATTGACCCTGCCTCCAATCTGGTGCAGGTTGCGCGGTTAAAGGGAATTGAGACCGAAGAAGGATTTTTTACGGGTGAGCTTGCAAAAAAAATAGCAAAAGAAAAAGGGCAGGCCGACGGTATTACGGCAACGAACGTTATCGCCCATATTCATGATTTGCACGATGTTTGTCGAGGAATAAAAAAACTTCTCAAAAAAACCGGCGTTTGTATCATGGAATTTCCGTATCTTTTGGATCTTCTTGATAAAAATGAATTTGACACCATTTATCACGAACATCTGTCATATTTTTCCCTTGCTCCTCTTTTCAAGCTTTTTGAGATGAATGGTTTCTCCATTATTGCTATTAAAAAAATTCATGTGCATGGAGGGTCAATACGGGTGACAATTGTCCATACGGATTCGCCGCATAAACAATCTGGAGAGGTAAAAGAATTCTTGAAACAGGAACAGTTGAGAAAAATTACAAAAAGGGAAACGTATAATGATTTTGCACGGCGGGTGAAAACAATAAAACGAGACCTGAAATCGTATCTACAGAACTTGAAAAAAAACGGGAAAAGAGTCGTTGGATACGGAGCGTCAGCAAAAGGAAATGTTCTTCTCAATTACTGCGGTATTGATGCAAAGCTCCTGGATTATATTGTTGACTCCATTGCGTATAAGCAGGGAAGGTATACGCCCGGGACGCATATTCCCATTTATCCGGAATCAAGACTGGAAAAAGACATGCCGGATTACGCACTCCTTCTTGCATGGAATTTTGCCGATGAAATCTTGCGGAAGCAGGAGATGTATCGGGAAAAAGGCGGACAATTTATCATCACCATTCCGTATTTGAGGATTGAATAAAATTATTTTAACCTTCTTAGCAATTTCCCGGGGTTTCCGGCGATGACGGAATTTGCGGGAAACGATTTTGTCACAACGCTATTTGCGCCGACAACACAATGGTTGCCGAGCTTTACTCCTTTTAAGATAAAAGAATGCGCTCCGATAAAACAGTTATCGCCGATTATAACATCTTCTGCTTTTACCGGTTGGCTATCCATAGGTGAAATCTTTGGATTGTCAACTTCATGGTCATGGTCAAGAATGGAAACGTTGTAGGAGATAAGACATTTTCTGCCGATTGTTATTTTTTTTACCGCGGAAATGGTCACATTTCTGCCGATATTGGTACCGTCATCTACAAGTATTTTTGGTTTTTTTGCACCTCTGAGGTGGGTAAAACGTTCTCCTCGAAGGCGTGAGGATTTCCCTGCTCTAGATACTTGGATCCATGCATTTTTTCCGATAATGATATTATCGCCGACTTTGACTCCGTGAAGATCGACAAACAACCAGTCATATCCGGGGCCGATAAAAGAATTTTTACCAAACTTCATCCCTTTTATTCGGGCAGGAAGAGAAATACAATATGCAATGATTTTGAAAAAAAAATTCATATGAAAAAATGAGCACTCATACCGTTACTCTGATGTATCGATACATCGATACACGATATCATTTCATACATAATTCTTTAAGGATGATGTCAATGGTATAGGTATATTCCCATTTTGGATAATGGGAACGGAATTTTGAAATATTGGAAATATACCATATATGATCTCCCATTCGCGGTTTTTTCTCATATCGGATCACTGCTTTTTTTCCGGTTATGGCTTCAATTTTTTCTACTGCTTCAAGGATGGAAATATGTGAGTGGCGTGAGCCGCCAATATTATATACTTCTCCCTTTTTCGGATTTTTGTATACATGGTAAAACGCATGCACCAAATCATATGCGTGCATGTTATCCCGCACTTGTTTTCCTTTATATCCGAAAACAGTATATGATTTTTCCAGAAGTATTGATTTGACAAGGTACGCAAGAAACCCATGCAATTGAGTTGCCGAATGGGCAGGGCCGGTAAGACAGCCTGCCCGAAAAACAGTAGTGTGGAGATTGAAATATTTTCCGTATTCCTGAACAAGGATGTCTGCTGCTAATTTTGATGCGCCAAACAGACTGTGTTTTGAACGATCAACAGACATGGACTCGTCAATGCCGTTGAAATACGTATGCGTTTTTGCAATTTCATAGCGGGATTTTAATTCTTTCAAGGGCAATGTATTCGGTGTGTCGCCGTAGACTTTGTTTGTTGAAGTAAAAATAAAAACCGCCTCGGGAGAATATTGCCGAAAACATTCCAAAAGAATAAGTGTTCCGTTTGCATTGATGGTAAAGTCCGTCAACGGTTCTTTTGTCGCCCAGTCGTGTGACGGTTGTGCCGCGGTATGAATGATAAGGTCAAATCGGCGGTGCTTAAAAAGCTCCGCGATTTTTTTTTTGTTCCTGATATCAATTGAAATATGCGTGTAATTTTTATATAACTTTTCCAGAAGTTTTTTATTCCATGTTATACTTGCTTCTTTGCCGAAGAAATACGAACGCATATTATTGTCTATGCCAGTATTATCTGCATTATTGTCTATGCCAAAAACCTGAAAGTTTTTTTCGGCAAAAAATCTGACCGCCTCAGAACCGATAAGACCGGCAGATCCGGTAATGAGAATTTTTTGCATGTAATTCTGATTCTAAATTATAAATTCTGAATTATTTGTACTATATAAATAATCCCCACTAATATTTTAAGCCCGATTATACCTATTGAAAGAAATGGAAATGAAACCAACCTCTTCCATTTCCCATTTTCCGTAAATACGCCGAAAAAACGATAATATAATCCGAACTGCTTCATTATATCAGGATCATTCTTTCCCCATTTTTTTATATATTCATGCAGATTTTTTGCATAGTATGATTTTTTTTTGAGATAGGAAAAAATTGTTGCCTGTGAGTCATTGTGAAATAGCGGTATTTTTGCAAGATGAATTTCTCCGTATTTTTTTACCCGTTTTGTAAAATCCCAGTCTTCTGCGGCATACAGACGCTCATCAAATCCTTTTGTCTTCAAAAAAACGTCTTTTCTGACAAAGCGCACCGCATCAATAACGGTCGCATCATAGAACGACCGCTCAAAATTGCGGATGCGCGCAAAAAGAGACGCTCCCGATATGATTTCCGGAATATACAAACCGGCAATTGAGGAATTTTTTTCCATGTATGAGACACATGCCTCAACTGTTTTTTTA
This sequence comes from uncultured Gammaproteobacteria bacterium, assembly GCA_964431935.1. GTDB lineage: Bacteria > Patescibacteriota > Microgenomatia > UBA1406 > GWC2-37-13 > CAYSLG01. The sequence goes on along the minus strand of CAYSLG010000008.1, from coordinate 3,867 downwards.
TGCAGGAACATATCGCTGTCAAGAAACAGAAGATACGTTCCCCTGCTCTTTTTTACTGCAAAGTTGCGCTGGGATGACCGCTCGCGTCCGGCACCAAAAACTTTTTTTGTATAACGGCAGGCAATGGTTTTTGTTTTGTCGCGCGAATTATTGTCAACAACGATGATTTCAATTGCTGTATATATTTGTTTTTGTACGGAAGACAGGCATTTTGCAATATGGTTTTCGGAATTTTTTGTCGTTATGATAACTGACACAAGATCGGGTTTCATGTTATTTTTTTGTAAAGCATAATGATGCTTTGTCCAAAAGCCGGGAATATCTTTGCCAACGTATACGATCTCAAAACTCCCGTATTTGAAAAATTAACAAGATCTGACTGTTTTTTTATAATTGAAAAATTGTGTTTCTCAAGAAGATTTTGCAACGATTGGAATGTAAAATAACGGATATGGCCGACACTGTCTTTTTCATGGGGGGAAATCTCCAGAAACGGGTTTATTCCAAGCGCGCACATAATTCTTCGGGAAAGCGACAAGACATTCGGCGTAGAAAGAATAAGGTGTCCGTTTTCTTTCAATATTCTTCGTATTTCGGCAAGAAAAAAATCCGTATCATATATGTGTTCTATAATTTCTCCCGCAATAACAAGGTCAAACTGCAGGGCAAGATAAGGGATTTTTTTTATTCCGTCAAAGAAAAACCGCTTGGTTTGTATGCCCTTTTTTCTGCATTCCGCCACTCCGAAATCGCTTGCCTCAAGAGCAAAAAGTTTATTATTTCCTTTTATAGATGACAAAAGCGTCCCGTCGTAGGGACCGATGTCAAGAATTGCCTTCTTTTTCAAGTGCAGGCTTTCAATGATATGTTTCATGATACGGATACGCGGATTAAGAAAAATGTTCTGAAGATTGGATGTGTGATACATCGTTTTATAGATATTTTTTGTGCACATGGCAGATTGTTTTTTTATTTTTTTTAGTATACCATAGGAGATTGCATATGGGATTGACGCGGTCTCAAAAAAAATACATAAAAAAACATGTTAAGGAATTATCCGATGTCCAGCTGGCTGGGCATTTGGGAATACAGACAGAAACAATTGCCAAATATATACGAGAGCAATGGAGAGAAAAGAAAACAGAAAATACTTCCCCAATAGAATTTACTCTTTCAGATGTAAAAAAATTTTTTACCGACAATATCCAGTTTTTTTTCCTCTTGGGACTTCTTGTTTTTTTTGCGTATGTAAACTCGTTTAACAATACGTTTGTTTCCGATGATAAAGGCGCAATCCTCCAAAATAAAGATATAGGGGATTTTTCAAACGTTTTCAAAAACCCCCTCACATTTATCCGGCCTTTTTTTTATTTTATCGCATATCAAATCGGCGGGTTGTCTCCCCTTCCCTACCGTTTGATAAATATTTTTTTTCATACCGGCAGTACGTTCGTGGTATTTATCATGAGCGGTCTTATGGTTAACATACCCGTTGGATTTCTTGCCGCCTCGCTCTTTGCCGTGCATCCGATTCTTATTGAAAGCGTCGGATGGATTTCCGGCGGGCCGTATTCCCAATACGGATTTTTTGTGCTGCTTGCACTTCTTTTTTATATTCTTGCCCGGGAGAAAAAAATATTGTATGTATGTTCCGTGTTTTCATTTATTCTTGCGTTGTCTTCATCGGAAAAATCCATTGTTTTTCCCATCATGGTTTTTGCATACGAATGTATTTTTGGCAATCTCAAAAAACACTGGGCGCGGGTTTCCCTGTTTTTTGCATGTTCCGGCATATGGTTTCTTCTTATGCTTGCGCGGCTTGGCGAGCGGTTGACAACCCTGCAGACCTCGTTTTATCAGGAAAAAGGATATGACAATCCGCTGGTGCAGATACCGGTTGCTATTACCTCATACCTGCAGTTGATGCTCTGGCCAGACAAGCTGACATTGTATCACTCAGATCTTCTCATCAGTCAATTTGAATATATCGTTCGGCTTGTTTTTTTTATTGTGTTTATATACGGCGCCTGGTATTTTTACAAAAAAAATAAGCTTATTTTTTTCTGGATATGTTTTTTTGTTATCAGCCTTTTTCCGACTCTTACGCCTCTTCGCATTTCATGGGTTGTTGCGGAGCGGTATGTATATGTAGGATCTGCGGGCATGTTTATTGTTTTTTCTTGGATCATCGCTCAAATATTCTCTTCGGAGAAGTTAAAAAAATTCTATACGGCATTTGTTATTGTCGTTCTTATCGCTCTTATCGCAAGAACAGTTGTTCGCAATATAAACTGGAAAAACGAAGATAATCTCTGGATTGATACGGGAAAGACATCCGCATGGAGTCCTGCAACGCATAATAATCTGGGCGATATGTATTTCCGCTGGGGAAATTATGAAAAATCAGTTGAGGAATTCAATAAAGCCATTGCTTTACAGCCGAGATTTGCCGAGGCATACCATAACCTTGCAAACGTATATGTAAAATTGAGGAAAACAGACACCGCATTTGAATTATTCCAAAGGGCGATTGCTTTAAATCCGGTCATATGGCAGGCCCACCAAAGCCTTGGCGCGATTTATTTTGAAAGAAGACAGTATGATAGTGCGCTTGAACATATGCAAAAAGCAATTACTCTTGCTCCCATGGAGCCGGAGCTCCATACAAATCTAGCTATCATTTATTTCCAAATTCCAAATTCAAAAGAAAAAGGAAAAGAAGCTCTTCAAAAAGCTCTGCAGATAAATCCGTCATATCAAAAAGCGCAGTTGCTATTGGAATCATTGCGGGAGTGACGGCTGGCGCGGATTAAAATCCAGCAGATGGCCGATGAGTTTTTTCCCTGCAAGAAAAAAGAATTTTATGTCGTCAAAATTTCGTATGCTTGCCAATTTTCTCAAAATATATTCGGGAGAAAGAAATGCAGAATATAAATTCTGCGTCAATGAAAGAAGTTTTTCTTTTTCAAACGGGATTTTCATAATCGGCTCCCGCATGTCGTATCGTTCATAATCTTCGGTCAAAAGCAAGTTTTTTTCTTTGCATTCGCGGTAAAGCGGAGTCCCCGGGTACGGAATGACAATTGTCGCCTGCATGGTGTTGAAGTATCCTTTTTTAAAACAGTACTTCGCAAGGTCAATCGTATTCTGTGCGTCTTTCAGGCTTTCCCATGGGTACCCGAGCATGATGGTAATGTGCGGTTCAAGTCCTGCCTCTGTTGCCATGCGGGATCCTTCAATAATCTGTTTTGGTTTTAATCCTTTTTCCAGTTTATCCAGGGTTTTCTGGTTTGCTGACTCCATGCCGTACAGAATAAATCTGAATCCTGCTTTTTTCATAAGCCGGTATGTCTCGGCGGTAAGAGCATTCAACCGCATATTGCAGCCGTATTTTACTTTTTTGTTGTATCCGCTTTCAATCATAAGCTCGCAGAATCTGCGCAGTTTTTGTCCGACAAAAAGCGTTCCGGCGTCGTCAAAAATTTCTTTTATTTTGTATGTATCAACAACATGCTTGACTTCGGCAAACAGCCGCTCTGCCGAAAAACTGCGGTACGACCCGACAGGATTCAAGGTATGGTCCCAGACGCAAAACGTGCATTTATTCCACCAGCAGTCGCGTCCGCTGTACATATATGTTCCCGGCGTATATTTGTAATTGCCGTTTTCATAGGCGTATAATTCCCATTTGGTAAGATTGCGGTCAACAAACGGCAAATCGTCAAGAATATGTTTTAAGGATGCGGGACCGGAATTGCATATTATTTTTTTTGAGTGAAGAGTTGATGTGCCTTTTGACTGTGCAGTGATTTTTTTATTTTTTTTTCTCCAGTAGACTCCCCCTTCCAACGGTTCGTTTTTATATAT
>CAYSLG010000007.1:0-19093 GCA_964431935.1 uncultured Gammaproteobacteria bacterium | reverse complement strand
CCGTCTCAAAAGAAGAGAAAAATCTCTGCCATGTTTTTTTCGGAAGAACAGAAACATGAGATATGTCTTTTCCATGAAACATATGTATCCATGCATTTTCTCTTGTAAAAATTTTATGAAAAATGTGTTTTCGGGAAACGCGGATAGTCTCTGCAATTGCCTGTTTTATCTTTGAGCGTTCAATATGCTCCAAAACATCAAACGTTAAAACAAGGTCAAATGAATTTTTATCATAGGGCAATTGAGTAATATCCCCTATTGCAAGGTGCGGTTTTACTTCTTTTTCTGCCAGTTCAAGCGCATCCTTTGATATTTCAATCCCTTCTGTTTTTATGCCGAAAAACCGAAGCCATTTGATAAGATGTCCTGTTCCGCATCCAACATCCAGACAGTTTTTCGGATTGAAAAAAATTTTTATAAGCGCTGCGCGGTAAAAATTTATGAGATTCTGTGTGATTTTTCCCAACCAGGATTCGGAGTATCCGACAAACCGGTATTCTCCTTTTTTTGCAGTATAATATTCCCTGTCGTAAAAACCCGCCTCTATTTTAAAAGGCATGATGACGGTTCCCTTGAATTGTTCGCCATCAAGAATATGTTGGAGATTTGCAAAATCCCTGCCGTTTGCAACAATAACGGTTAAGTGCAGTTTTTCGGCAAGTTTTGCCGCGATGGGGTCAAAGGGAGCGTTGGATCCGGGAACCCATTTTGTCCCCACAAACGGCTCTATTTCGCTCCATGCCATTTTTTTTATCGGCTTTGCATCTTTGAATTTATTGGGATCTTTGTCATATATCCAATCAATATCCGAAAGATTAATGATGAGGTGACATCCATAGTCCCGGGCCAGAATAACTGCGTCATAATCGGTTGACCAACCCGGCTTCCATCCGGCTCCAATAACAATCGGCTCATCCCAATTGTATAGTTTTTTATCGTAGTTTTCTATGATGCGGGGGTGGGCGATATCTTGAAAAATAGTGCGAAGAAGATGGGCGTTGAGGTGAGTTGCATGAATACCAAGCCAGTCAAGATCTTCATCTCTAATATCGCCTATCACCGCCTTGCCGGCATCGCGATAATGTCTGGCGGTTTTTCCTCCTCCGGCAACAAGGAAAAACCTTCTTCCATGTTTGACCTGTTTCCTGATGAATTCATGCAATTTCGTTAAAAAAGCAAAATCTATTCCGCCGTTTGGAACGATAAGACTTCCTCCTATGGATATAACAATGGGGGGTTCTTTTGATCCGAAAAACATAGATAAAAAAAATCCCGCTTTTGGCGGGATGGGAAATATATTAAACAGCGCAAATATAAAAGACAGTATTTTTTTTCATAATCCTTAAGTATAGATTATAGTCAGTTTTTGACAAAAGTCAACGTATGAGATACAATCATACTATGAGAAGGTCCCGGATAACCATCACCGTCAATAAAAATCTGCTTGGCCAGATAGATGCGCTCACTGATGGGGAAACCATCCGCAACAGATCCCATGCCATTGAATATCTTTTGACCCAACTCATGCAGACAAAGGTGAAAAAAGCCGTTATTCTTGCCGGAGGAATAAAACATGATAAAAATCATTCTTTTTTATTACCCATACAGGAAAAACCCGCACTTGAACATCTCATCACAAATCTAAAATTAAACGGAATTGCCAATATTATTATCTGCATAAGCCCGCTCCATCACGATATTAAAAACTATTTCGGGAATGGGGAAAAATTCGGCGTACCAATCGTCTATTCTGAAGAAGCAACACCCCTTCAGACAGGAGGTGCATTGTTAAAAGCGAAAAAATTCTTGAATAACGAACCATTTGTCTTGATAAATGGAGACGTTCTTACCAATCTCCCGTTGAAAGATCTTGTTGCCTTCCATAAAAAAGAGGAGTCTGTCGCAACGATTGCGCTTGCTGCGGTACGCGAACCGGAGAGTTTCGGCCAGTTGACGCTTCACGGTACAAAGCTCGTTCATTTTTATCCAAAAAGCAAAACCGGAATAAAAAGTCATCTGGTAAACAGTGGCATCTATGTGCTTGAGCCTGAAATATTTAATTTTTTTCCGAAAGATGAAAAAATTTTCTTTTTGGAAGATGTTATCAAAACATTGATAGAAGAACAGAAAGTGTCGGGTTTTGTCTTCAACGAACAATGGTTTGACATTGGAAGTCCAAAAAATTACAAAGAAGCAGTAAAAAAATTCAAAATGTCTTCCGGTTAAAGCTTCACTCCGAAAATCAGTGCGGTTGCCCGTACTAAAAAATATGAAAGAGTCAAAAAGACAAATCCTATAATTCCTGTTGTTATTTTTGCCTGCGCCGATTTTATCTTTTCCGGATTTCCTTGTGAAAAAAGAAAATCATATCCCGCCGCGACAAAGACGAAAAATAACATAAGCGCCGCAAAGGGAATGAGAAATGAAAGGATAATATTTATAATATCCGCAAGTCCTTTTATATCTTTTGATAAGGGACCGGTTATGGAAACATCGCTTTTGTCTCCGGTCTGTATTTTGAGATTCTGTGCTAAAACATCAAGCATGTTTTTTTATTATTTTGACAATCTGTAACAATGCCAATACCCCGATCTGTATCCCGATGGAAAACATAAGATACGTATTTGCCGTTTGCATGTATTCGGCGATAATCCGCATACTATTTCCATTGAGCGGAATCCGTATATTAATGTCAAATATATACATTATAATAAATCCGAGAATAATAAACGGAATAAGAAAAATCAGATCAACCAAATCCTGCTTTGAAGAAAACATGGTTGAGGAAATAACAAATATCAGATAACCTAAGGCTATTGTGATGCTAAAATTGTCTGACGGGAATATGTTAACTACGGAAATCCACCAAAAACACAATAAACCGACAATGATCGGAGCTATTCCGACCAATACGCCGCGGATATAATCCCCTTTTTCATATACAACGCTTCCCAGTTTGATATAGCCATTTTCCCACGTGGGGAATATGGTAATTCCCCGTACTTTCAACATGAGAATAATCGCCATGAAAAAATGAGCCATCTCATGGATAACAGTACCGGGGAAAAAAATAAAAGAAATGATTGCGAAAATGCTTTTTTCATTTTTGATAAACAAACGAAGTGCGTGAAACATATGATTAATGGTCTGCCGTGAAACAAAATAAAGCACAAAAAGCAGAAGAATAAAAAAAAGAGGTTGGTATTGGGTAAATTGCATAAAAAATACAATTGTCATTTCCGCGCAGGCGGGAATCCATATAATTTTATCGCTTTTCCTCCGATGTAGGCGTTATAGTTGCTTCAGCAGTAGCGGCGGGACTTGGCGTTGCAACAATGCTCGGGTCAAGAGGAGTTGCCGACGGCGTTGAAGGCGGGGTTGTCGGGGTTATTGAAACTGTCGGAATAATTGGCGTTGGATCAGGTGAAACAGGTATTTGCGCCGGCTCTGCCGGGGTCTGCTGTGCCGGTTGAGAAACCGGAGCCGGGACGACTTTGGATTTCTCCTGTTTTTTTTGTATAAGAATCATAAGCATTACAACCAAAACTGAAGCAGTAACCATTGCGATAGCGATAAGAATCGGACTTGTCTGTTTGTTGTTTTTGAATTTATCCGTATCAATAGGCGTATAGTTTTTTTCCATATCTTTTCCAATTTAACTCTTGCATTTCAAATGCCGGGAAGTATACAATCAATTACTACCTCTCTATTTATTATGAATTAAAAAGAGAATGTTGTCAATGTTAAAAAAAACTAAAATTATCTGGATATTTATTCTGTTTTTTATGCCGATATTCATTACTCCTCCCAAAATAATCGCCCAACAACAGGATTATGTTGAAAGCCAACAAATTCAAATACCGGAATCTTTGTTACAACAAAGATCTCAATCTTCAACGCAAGAAGAAGTGAGTAATGTTTCATTTGAGTTTTTAAGATACCTTTTCGGACTGCAACCTTCTAAAAATACTCCTTCAGAAGCTCAATCTCATTCAAACATAGCTCTACAGAAATCTGCAGATTTTCCGATTCAATTGGTAAATCAAATCAAAAATACCTGCATATATAATGGCCAACCAGGCGCAGTTAATAATAATAATGTTTCATGTCTTGATACTATAACTATTTCCACACGCGGGATACTGAAAGAATCAACAATAGCACACGGCGCATTGCAATGTGTGGGGTTTGTGAGGGCGATTGTTATTGAGACAACCGGCTCTGACGTGTGCCTGACTGCAGGAAGCGCTCTTGAATGTGCGAATGATAATGCGTATATCTTTATATATGCAAACAGCGGAAAACAAATACAAACTGGAGATCTTCCCATCTGGGATTTCCCTCCGTATGGCCATATTGCATATGTAACAAAAGTAAACGGAAGCAAGTATTTTGACGTTGCGGAGGCAAATTTTACCAATGGCGGCGCTTTGTACCGTGGCTCTGTACAGATCAGGCATGCGACAACCAATGAGCCGGGTCTTATTGGCTGGCTGACCAAAAAAATATGAATATAACAAAACAACGCATCATTAATGTTTCAATTATCGTCTTAAGTGTTATTTTAGTGACTCTTATCGGATTTGAGGCTGTTATAAAAAATCAAAAGAAAGAAAGCTCGCCGGCAACAAACAAACAAACAGATTTTTCTCTTCCGATATCCCCCGAGTCCTCAAGTAACAATACTGTTCCTTTGGAGATCATTTCGGTTATTCCTGAAAACAAATCCGAAAATATTGCTCTTCAGCAAACTATTACCGTTGAACTTAACAGAACATTCAACCGTCGGGAAATTGAGTTTGCTATTGATCCGCCGGTTTCATATGCGTCACAGGTAAAAAATACACAGCTTATTATTTCCCCAAATCCTGCGTTTTCACCAAGCACCCGCTACACGTTTTCAATAAAAATACTTGAGGCTGGCCAATTCCCAAAAACCTATTCATTTCAGACAATTGGCCCGACTCCGTTATTGCTTCCTGATACCCAACCCCCGGGCGGACCGGAAAAAGTGGAAAATTTTCAGAAACAGAACAGTCCTGATGTTTTTCTTGCAAACAAAACGCCATTTTCCACCGCAGACTTTTTTATAATGAATGATTTTATATCCGAGCCTTTGGAACATTTCAAGTTTACAGTAACTCTTTCAGGACCGGATAAAGAAATATCAAAACAAAAAACGATTGAATGGATAAAGTCTATCGGATTAACTGATAAACAAATTATTAACTTAGATATTGACTGGAAAACCCAATAGAAATATGTTTCAATAAAACTATGTTTATATATTTTCAATATTACGCAAAAAAAACATTTGATTTTGTTAAAAAAGTATTTATTGTTTTTGCCGTATATATTGTAATTATCAGTCTTTTCTACCATTTCGGTTCTTCGGGGAAAAAAACTACTTCTTTAGAGGACCCGATGAAAAAAAGCCGGGCGGAAATCTATACAACAATTAACAATCCCGAACTTACAAAAACAGATGGCCAAAAAACCGCTATGGGAATGTACCGCTGGGTAATGTGTACGTTTATTGGAGAAGCCTGTGCGGATAATCCAGATGATCCGAGCAACAATTTTAAACACAGTCTTCTTGGCTTTACCGCAAATCTTATTACTATTCCCTATGCCAATCCTCCAGCGTCAGGAGCTTACTGGGCGTATTCCGGACTTCAAAACGCCGGATTTGTCCCAAAATCCTATGCTGCAGAAGGTATCGGATTTGCATCTCTTGCACCCTTTCAGGAAATATGGAAAATATTCCGCAATTTCGTTTTCATGATTATGGTCCTTATTATTGTTGCAATAGGATTCATGATTATGTTCCGTACAAAAATCAATCAGCAAACCGTTATCTCCATAGAAAATTCTCTTCCCCGCATTGTCGTGGCACTTCTTTTGATAACATTCTCCTATCCTATTGCCGGTCTTATGATTGACTTTATGTATATCTCCATTGGATTTATTGTACTTCTGTTTACAAGCTCCGATAAAAGTGTTTTTTACGGACAAACCGACCTTTGGAGCAAGTATTTTTATCAAACAAATATTAATCTTTTGTGGGTTGATTTTTCTCCGCTTGGATCAGGCGCTCTTGGGTGGTCAAACGCGTGGAAAACAGCAACAGCTCTGTTCTATATTCTTCCAGAATATATACAGGGAGCTATAAATACCGCTCTTTCGTTCCTTGGAATCAGGCTTGGTTGGTGGGCTCTTAATTCATTTTTTCTTAGTCAAGTAATTCCTTCCGGTCCAGGCAGAGCGGCTATTGAAGCTATTCGGGCAAAAACCACCGATTCTGTAAAGATAGCAGAAGCTGCAGGAAAAGTTGCAAAAACCGGCACAACATTTGTCAGTCTGCTTGCCGGTCTTTTGGAATACGGACTTTCCATAGGTATTGGTATTTTAGCGGGTCCCTTCCTTGGAAAATTTCTCTTAACCCTTATTTTATTCACTACTATCATATTTATTTATTTTCGTATTTTTTTCATGCTTTTATCGGTGTATATCAACACTCTCATTCTTATTATTTTTTCCCCCGTAATCCTTGCCGCCGAAGCAATCCCGGGCAAATCAAGCTTCGGTTCATGGATAAAAAATATCGCATTAAATCTGTCCACTTTTCCTCTTGTTGTTTTATTTATACTTCTTTCAAAAACCATTCTGACCATGCCTCTTGATACAGTCGGTACTCTATGGAAACCTCCTTATCTTGTTTCAATAGATCCGGCTGCGTTTCAATTGCTTATTGGCGGCTCCATTATCTTTATGATTCCCGATCTTATCAAAACAATAAAACAATTAAGCGGAGTAAAGCCTCTTCCGATTGATCTTGGGATAGGGTCGCTTTTTGCAGGAACGCAAGCTGCCTATGGAGGAGCAGCCGGCACACTTGGGCAAATTGGGAGCATTAGCTTGGGAATGGGAGCAATTAAAGGTATGTTTGGGAAAAAGAGACCGGAAGAATAAAGTTACGCTTATTGAAATCCGGGGATTCTCAAAATATCAACTCCAATTATCCTCAAAACTATTACCGAAAAAATAATCAACATCAAACCCGTAATACAAGAGGTAAACATTGCTTGAGCATTTTTAACTTTTTCCGGATTGCCTGATGAAGTCTGTATAAGAAAAGCAGAGTAGATTATGCAGAAAAATGCAAATATTCCCGCCAATCCCATCAAAAACCCGAAAACATTCCTTTCAAAAAATGTTTTCCAATCTTTTACATAAAAACACCCCAAACCTGTCCAAAAACCATTATCGGTAAAACAGCGAAAACATTTATCATAATCTACTTTATTATAATTTGCAGCTTTTACATCACGAAGTAAATATCTATTACAAAAGGCAATATTTGCCGATAACGCTACTTCGGATTTTTTATTACAAATACAATTTTGGTCGGTTATATCCTTTGTAGAAGGTATTCCGTTGCTGCATGCCAATCCTATATCAATATCCTTAATGGCGTTTAACGGCGTCAGATCTCTAACTAATTGGTCGGATTTTTCAGATTCTTTCCCAGGGCAAAAATTAAAAAAAAGCAGGTTGAAACATCCAAAATCAAAAACTTTTTTCTCGCTCGGGTTTATATCAACCGTTCTTGCTGCAGCAGTACAACATCTCTTCTCTGCTCCTTCCGCATTTGCATTGCCGCATTGGCTGAAAAACGCATTAACATCCCCGCTAAAAAATAGCGTCGTAAATAAAAGAAGAATAAAAAATAAAAATATTTTTTTCATGCCGCTTTTTTAATTCTCCTTTTTTCCAAAGGTTTTTTCAAATGCATTTTTAATATAGAAATATAGGATCGTTGCAACCATTATGGGCCCGTATTTCCACCATATATCTGAAAGAATATTGTATAGTTTTCCACCGCTTTCGTTGCGCAGTTTTACCGATGTTTCCTGCAGATCTCTTTTTCTTCTTGTTAAGGGCGTTTTTATTGGTTCTCCAGTAAACGGATTTTTTATGTATATCGGCTCATATTCCATTTCCTTATGCAGTTCAAATCCTTCTCTGGGAAGAATTCTTTTCAATTCTAATTGCGTGATAAATTTATCAATATCTGTTGAGTCCCATTCCACTACGCCGACTGAACTTCTTGCAAATTCTGCGGCAAGTGAATTCAGTGTTCCCAAACCTGCGGCTCCCACAAATCTTTTTGCCGCGGTATCCTTCCGGAAATAGCTTATTGTCATCAAAGCAAGATGCCGCACAATCCTATTTGCATCTTCAGGCCCCTGTACATTACTCATAACCTCCTTCATTTTTGCCAGCATTTTTATAACTTCCGACATATCGTTCTTTCCGCTTGTTGCAATAGTATGCAGCAGTTTTGGAAAATTTAAAATAGGATTTACTATGTGGGTTTCAACATCGGACATATCGCTGATCGCCCGCACAAGAATACGCGGTCCCATCGCGCTGAAACTAAGATAATTGAAATCCAGCTCTTCTCCGGCAAAAGAAAATGGGTATTTACTCCCAACTCCTCCTCTAAGATGAGACTCAAAACTGTCAAGAAATTTTTCCCTGTTTGTTCTTGGATCTTTTTTATCATCAGTACTTATAAAATCACCGGTAAAATCTTCCATTTTTTCAAATACCAGCAAAGCTCTTTCAATTCTTTTTTTTATTCGCCCAGGGCTGTCTTTATCAACTTTATTTCCCTTTTCTTTTAGATATCTCTGCAAAATATCCCTTAATTTTTCTTTTGTAAGATTATATTCTGTCGTTAAATTAGAAAATTCTGCAGCTGCCGATTTTTTTCCCATTTCTTCGCTTACTTCTTTTCGCAGGATTGATTCTGCCATCATAATATCCTGCATGGTTTCATTAAATATGGTTGTATCAAATTCCTTATTTTTTTCATCTTCTTTTGAAAATAATCTTTGCCTGTCTATTTCATTCATTGTTTGTATCTGTTCATTCGCTTGCAATCTCAATTTCTCCCATGATCTTATACCATTTGCCGCTTCTCTATTTCTGCCATAGCGGATCAATTTTGTAGGCATTCTTTGGGCAACAATCCTGGTAAGAGCCTTAAAAAGAAATGCGTCTGTTGTTGCAGCTTCAACAGCAACATTAATATCATCAGGAGCCGCTAACCCTTTATTAATATTTTTGATAAGCTGCTCTCTTTCTTTCGCTCTAATAATATCAAGATATTCTTGTAAGGAAAGACGTGTAACCGTATTGTCTTTACTGTTTTTTGTATTAAGATATTTTTTATAAATATATTCAAACAACTTCATTCTTTCCGAATTGATTCTTACGTCTGTTTTAAATGAAATTTTTTTTCTCTCGCTGTCGTCAGCGGGAACCTTTCCTTCTCTTATGAGTCTTGACTTAATAAAAAAGATAAGAGATTCTATACCGACATTTTCCATCACTTTCCACGTATTAAGAAAATCTATACTGCCTTCTTTTCTGTCGGTATATTGAAAAAGGCCGGCAAAACCCTTTTCATACCGCCATCCTTTTCTTTGAAAAGGTCCTCCAATGCCGCCGATATTTACTAAAAAATCAAGAATTGTTTGTGTCGTATCATTTGGGTTTTTTCCATTACTAAAGGAGTCATATTGCTTCCTAATCTGCTCGTATACCATGTTATGATCCCACGCTCCTGAAAAATCTACGTTAATCGGGAGGAAAAATATAGGATTCGTCGTGTCTTCAAATTGCCATCGCCAGATATAATGCAAAGGGTTAAAAGGAGTTAATGCTGTCGCATCTTTTGTGTAATAACTCGGTATAGTAAAAGCTTTTCCGGTTCTTGGATCAATAGGAGGATCTGCAAACGATGCTTTTTCAACTTCGCCAAAAAATATGCCGCGCGCAGCTCCGATTGCCATTGTTAAAGCCGCTTTTAATCGTAATTCTTCCACTTCAGGGTACATGAGCTTTAATCTTTCTAATACCTCTTCCTGTACTTTTGTTCTGTTTTCTTTAGCTTTTGTAAACATTACAGGATCATGTATCCAGTTGTTAAAAGCAAAATCCTCTTCTATAAGTTTTTCATACATGTGGTATGCTTCTTTGAAGATGTTAGCATCCGGTATTAATTTCAGCTCGTCTATGTTTGCTGCTTGTATCCTCTCCGCAAACCCCTTCAATCCTGCATAAAATCCCTTTTCCTGCGGAGGCTGAAAAAAAATTGAATTGATATTATGCGTAAGTTCTCTTAATTCCAAGTATTCATTAAAAGAATTGTAGATATCTCTTACAAATTCAGGTAGATTGATTTTTTCGTCTTGAAATACAGAATTTACCTTTCGATGAGTATAAACTCCTTTTTGAGGATTTTCAGGATCTTTTAATTCTTCATCTACTTCCACCTGCACAGATTTTTTATAATACCTGTAATCATGTTCAGACTCTTCTCCTCCAAACTTTTTTACAAGCGCATCTATCGTTGTCCTGATTTTATCTGTAGTCGGTTGGATACCATATAACGGATTTCTTTCTCTTACCAATTCTTGAAAAAGCACTGTTGGACGTTCATTGTCAACCAACTCATAGGGAGCAGCCATGATTAATACTATTCTGCTTCTTATTTCTTCCGAAGCTTTTTTATTTAGATCTTCTTCATCCTTAAAGTCTCCTTTATTTTTTAGTTGATCTCTTACTTGATTTTTTACCTTGTCAACATACTTTAAAAAACGTCTTTTATTATGAATCGCCATAAGAACTTCCAAATCTTTATCTTGTTGAAGATATGCATTATAAAAGTCGTAATAATTCTTCCAGAATTCTGCATCCTCACCTTCTCCCCTACCATCCTTAACTGCTTCTCGAGATTCTTCAATTTCTTTTGCAAGGTCATCGCTGTCGCTTGTACTTAACCCGAATCGTTCGTTTGCCTCCTGTTGAGATAATCCTCTTTCTTTTGCTGTATTAATTAATGCTTTCTGGATTTTTTCGTAAACTTCCGGAGAATAATCGCGAAGATGTTTCAACTGATCAAATTTTTGAGCCAATGACCCAACGTCGGTTATATTTCCTTTGATAATATCACTGCATAAAGAAAAAATATATGGGGCTGTTTGATCGGTAATATAAAATTGCGGAACCTGCTCACTTATATTTTTTAAAGCCGCAGACGCAAGCGATGCAACAGCCGCAGACGTATGTTGAGGTGATAATTCTTTTGAATTATGGTGAACTCTTTTAAGAATATTTACAACCGTTTCTTTAACCGATTGAATTGTATTTGTTGGAACTTGTATATTTTGCAAAGACTGTTTGGTTGTTTCTATACGAGTTGTTTGAGATTGATCAAGAGCTACTAAAAACTTTGCAACTGATGTATCAAGAGATGCTATATTGTATTTTATATCTTCGGGTGTTTGCGGTTGATTTTGATGGCGTCCTTCAGAAGACCCGTTGTTTACAGGTTCACGCTGTGTTAATTTTTCCGCAGGAGACTCAAACATAGGTCAATTCTACCACTCTCTCATTATTAGAAGCAAGCTGAAAAAAGATTCGTTAAGAAGAAACGGGTTCGTTGCCTTTAACGTCAATGACAAGCCGTCTGTCGCGGCCTTCACCGACCGAATAGCTTGTCAGATCAGGATATGTCTGGGTAACGTATTCGTGCATAATCTTCCTTTCATATGTGGAAAAACCACGAAGGAATGCTGATTTTCCTTCTGTTCGCGCTCTTTGCGCCGCTTCTGAGGCGATATTTTCAAGCCTCTCTTTTTGTTTCTCGCGGTAATCGTTGACATTGACAACAATATCAACAGACTGACCTGTTGTTTTATATAAAATAACTTCAAGGATTTTTTGAATTGCTCTGATTGTCTCTCCATGGCGGCCGATAAGTGTTGGAGCTTCTTCTTCTGCCTTGATATTTACATGATGCATTCCCTCATCTTCTGTTACTTCAACGGAAAAATTTGTTAAAATTTTTTGGAGGAGCTGTTCTGTTTCTGTTTTTATAGTTTGTACTATTTCCATATTATTTTTTTGAATCTGTTTTTAATTCTGTAACTGGTAATTGGGATTTCTGCAAAGATTTTCCCTGTATTATACTAAAAATTGAGAAAATATTCCAATATAAGGAAAGACCTACGGGCAATGAATATGCTGCGTATCCGATCAAAATCGGAAACATAAATTTCATCTGCGTATTCATGGTTTTTTGAAAATCCTCAGAATGGTCTTCCCCTTCTTTTTTCTTCTGTATCTGTTGTGCCGGCTGCTGGGGCATAGACATTTGCACCTGGAAATATTGGAAGATGGCGGTTATAACCGGAATAAGATAATATACCCATGAATCTGATTTTGCAGGAGTCATCGCAAGATTTAATCCAAAAAACCACGGATCTATCGTACTTACTTTCAAAAAAGAAAAATAAACAACCTTGTTTATTTCCATTATTACTTTATCCATATTGCCGTTAAAAAATAACGATAGCGTCTGGTACAATCCGATAAATATCGGCATTTGAATTATCATAAAAAGACACCCGGACAAAGGATTTATTCCTGCTTCCTGATACAGCTTCATTTGCTCCTGCTGAAGTTTTTTCGGATCTTTTTTGTGCTGGGCAGAAAGCTTATCCAGATGAGGTTTTAATTCCTGCATTTTTTTTGCAGTATGCATCTGCTTATGAAAAAAAGGGTTAAGGATTACCCGTATAAAAACGGTCAGAGTAATTATGGCAAATCCGAACGCAGCCGGCAATCGTATAAAAAGAAATAATTGATAAAATAAGACAAGCAAATTAAGCGTGGGAAAAACAAAAGCAGTATTAAAAAATGTTGGTTGAAGCACCCTGTTAAATTTCTAATTTCTAATTTACCTCATTTCTAATAAAATCCCAAATTCCAAACAGTTTATTAGAAATTAGATCAATTAGCGTACTTAGGTTAATTCTCTTTTTATATACTCAATCTTTTTCTTCCCTTTGCTCTTCTTCTTTTCAGGACTATTCTTCCTTTTTTTGTTGCCATGCGTGAAAAAAAGCCGTGCTTTTTCCGGCGTTTTGTTTTTTTTGGCTGATAGGTACGTTTCATATATTTATGGAACTACTATTGATTTTTCCTCTCCGTAAAATACTTTCCATACCGCCTCTGTTACAAACGGCATGAAAGGATGAAGCATTTTCAGATTCCTGCGATATACATGCTCCAGAACTTCAAGAACTTTAATATTACCATTTCGCATCTCTTCTTTCAACTCCTCTATATAATAATCGGCAAACCGGTGCCACAGAAATTCATATACCTCGCCCAAAGCCTGCGAAAATTTATACGAATCCATAAGTTTTCCATACTTTTTTTCCAATTGATTACATTCTTTTTTAAGTGATGTAATCACCGGTTTCTGCGCTATGTTTTCTTCATTTTGAGTTTGCTTCGGGTTTCGAATTTCGGATTTCGAATTTATATATATAAACCTCCCCACATTCCATATTTTATTTGCAAAATTCCTCATACCGATAACTTTTTCTTCCGAGAAAATAACATCTCCCCCTTCCCGCACGCCAAAAACCAAGGCGGCGCGAAGCGCGTCTGCTCCGTATTTGTCAACCATAGCCATAGGATTTACCACATTCCCCTTGCTTTTGCTCATTTTTTTCCCTTCTTTGTCGCGCACCAGACCATGGAGAAAAACAGTCCTGAACGGCACGGTTCCTGTTGCAAAATAACCGATCATAATCATACGGGCAACCCACCAGGGAAGAATATCATATCCCGTCTCCATGACAGAAGTTGGATAAAAATAGTTAAAAAAATCATTTGAGCAACTTTTCAGGGTTGCAAACGGCCACTGCGCGGAAGAAAACCATGTGTCAAACGTGTCGCTATCCTGCTCAAACTCACACTCCCCGCATATCTGACACTTCTGCGGTTTCTCCACGCTCACAAACCATTTTTTTTGCTTTGAGAATTCTGAATTCTGAATTCTAAATTTTGAATTCTTGCACTTATACGCCGGTATCCGTATTCCCCACACATTTTGACGAGAGATATTCCAGTCCCTAAAATTCCGCAGCCATTGAAGAAGAATTTTCTTGAATCTTTTCGGATAGATTACTATCTCCTCCTTCTCAACAAGTTCCTCTGCTTTTTCGGTAAGGGGGCGTATTTTTACAAACCACTGTTCTTTTGGCAGGGGTTCTATAACGCGGTTGCATTTGTAACACGTCCCGACCCTGTGCGTATAATCCTCCCGTATCTTTTCAATGAGACGTTTCGCTTTCATGTCTTCAACAATTTTTGCCCGCGCCTCAAGCACTTTCATACCCGCATACGGACCTGCCATATCATTCAATCTTCCGTTAAAATCAATCACCTGTTTAACTTCCAGATTGTGGCGTTGTCCTATCTCAAAATCGGTAAAATCGTGAGCAGGCGTCACCTTCACTACTCCTGTGCCGAATTTCGGATCAACCGCATCATCTGCAACTACCTTCAGGGAAAATACGCCGTTCAACCCTTCAACTTCAATGGTTTTTCCAATCCATTGCCTGTACCGCTTGTCACCTGAGGAAACGGCAACCGCAGTATCGCCGAATTTTGTCTCCGGCCGTGTTGTTGCCAGGACAAAGGGTCCGTATTTTATGTAATACAGAGGATCCTGCCTTTCCGTATAGACAACTTCAAGATCCGAAAACGAAGTGCCGCAGAAAGTACAGTAGTTGACAAGACGCTTTGCTCTGTATACCAATTCCTGATCAAATAATTTTTTGAACGTTTCATAGACTATGGAAGTAACATCAGCATCCAAGGTGAATTTTTTCTTGCTCCAGTCCAAAGCAAAGCCAAGTTTCCGGAGCTGATTTTCCATCGCCTCTTTATTCTTCATGACAAAATCCCAAATCATCTGAAATAGTTCTTCCCTGTTGTAATCAAGTCTGCTTTTTCCTTCTTTGCGCAGATGTTTTTCAAAAACAAATTGTGTTTCAAATCCCGCATGATCTGCACCGGGAAGCCACAAAACTTCGTCTCCCAAAAGTTTACGGTATCTTACCATGATATCCTCATATACATACATCGCATGGCCCAGATGAAGATCGGCATTGGCATTCGGCGGAGGAAGGATGATGGAGAAAGGTTTTTTATCTTTCTTCACATCTGCTTTGAAAAAACCTTTAGACTCCCAGAAAGCGTATAACTTTTCTTCAACAAGAGACGGGACAAACTTTGGATCCATATTGGCTATTTATAGCAAAAAAACAGCATTTCTGCAATGTAAGACTTACTTATAAGAACGTTATTCCCGCTTTCGCGGGGATCCGGTTTTTTTTCTGGATTCCCTCTTTCGAGGGAATGACAAAAAAATTCTACTATAATACTCCTTATGCAATGGCTTGTAATTTCACTCAACTGGTATTTTTACCTTTTCATCCTCGGCCTTATTTTTTTCCCCATTACTTTTGTATTTTTCCGGAAATTTTCCGACAGAGGATACGCGTTCTCAAAAACAATCGGCATTGTTATTGTCAGTTATCTCTTGTTTACATTCGGCACTTTGAGAATTGTTCCGTTTGAGCGCTCTTCTATTTTTTTTATTCTCGGATGTATTGCGTTGTTGAATTTTTACTTTGTTTTTAAGCACCGCCGGACATTTTCGCGCAACCTTATATCCATAATTATTTTTGAAGAAATCCTGTTTATATCTGCTTTTTTATTTCTTGCGTATGTGCGCGGACAAGAACCCTCTATCCGCAGCCTGGAAAAGTTTATGGATTTCGGATTTATCAATGCGATTTTGAAATCAAGATATTTTCCTCCTCTTGATATGTGGCTTTCTGCCGATTTGGCAAAACCGCAAGGATATCCAATCAATTATTATTATTTCGGACATCTCACTGCTGCGTTTTTAATAAAACTCTCAAATATCAAATCTTCCTTAGGATACAATTTCCTTCTCGCTACGATTTTCGCGCAGGGGATAACGCTTTCTTTCTCGTTGATATATAACATTATTTTTTTACTGCAAAAACACCTTGTCCAAACAGTAAATCATACCGCTTCTGCCATTATCGGCGTTATCGGAAGCCTCATTATTAACCTTGGAGGAAATCTTCATCCCATATATCTTTTTACCAAAGGGTATCCCAATGATAACCCTCTTCCTTTCTGGCAAATTTTCTCTTCCTATAATCCGGCAAAATACTGGTATCCCAACGCAACCCGCTTCATTCCCTTTACCATTCATGAATTCCCTTCCTACTCGTACGTTGTTGCCGATCTTCACGGCCATGTATTTGACATCCCGTTTGTATTAGTAACACTGGCGGTACTTTTTCATTTTTTTGTATCCTTACCGCCACCCCCGAGGAAACCTTTCGGGCCGCCTCGGGGGAATCGGGTACTTAAAAATCACATCCTTAATACTAAATACGTAATACTTTATACTTTTGTCCTCGGCTTCCTCCTCTCCATTCACTATATG
This sequence comes from uncultured Gammaproteobacteria bacterium, assembly GCA_964431935.1. Lineage (GTDB taxonomy): Bacteria > Patescibacteriota > Microgenomatia > UBA1406 > GWC2-37-13 > CAYSLG01. The sequence goes on along the minus strand of CAYSLG010000007.1, from coordinate 2,673 downwards.
ACAAACGCATTTGACGGGCTTATCTACTTTGCATTAAGCGTTATTATCGCAATAATACTTTTTCAAACGTATAGAAACGTTGTTGCGTTTTCCGGTCTCCTTATCGTTTCCGCAGTATTATTCACTCTTCCCTTTTCTCTTTTTTTTACTCCGTTTGCATCAAAAATAGCTTTGAACTGCAGTCCGGATTTTTTGGCAAACATCGGATCAATCGGCCCCTTTTTATTTGAAAAAGACAAGTGCCAAGTTTCTCCTTTCTGGATGCTATTTGTCTTATGGGGATTTTTCTGGATACAGTTTGCGATTTTTATGGGTATCAGATATGTTGAATTCAAAATATTAAAAAAAACACAGCCCGCATTGTTCCACTGGGATTTCTTCATATTTGTTCTATTTTCCTTTGGAACATTTCTTGTCATTATTCCTGAATTTTTTTATATAAAAGATATTTATCCTGCTCATTTTCGCGCCAATACGATGTTCAAGCTCGGCTATCAGGCATTTGTTATCCTGGGCATTGCTTCGGCATATACGTTGTTTCGCCTAAAATTATTTTCCCGGCTGAAACATTCTTTTTCTTTTCTCGCGATATTTTTGTTTGTTATTTCATTTTCACTCATAATGATATATCCCTTCACTTCATTCCCCTCATATTACGGATCATTGGATAAGACACCTGAATTTGACGGCTCTGTGTGGGTTTCAAAAGAATTCCCTGAAGATAAGGCGATTATTGATTTTCTTAATAAGAATATAAAAAAACAGCCGGTTATTCTTGAAGCTCAGGGAGATTCGTATACGGATTATGGCAGAATATCGGCGTATACCGGTCTTCCTACGGTCGGCGGATGGCTTGTGCATGAATGGCTGTGGAGAGGCTCGTCTGATGTTGTCGGAAAGCGGTCGCCTGATATTTCCAGCATATATGAATCTTTGGATATTGCCGAAACAAAAAAGCTGTTAAAAAAATACCTCGTCCAGTTTGTAATAGTTTCCCGGCTTGAAAAAGAAAAGTATAAAAAACTCAATGAGAAGAAATTTGAAGAAATAGGAAAAAAAATATTTGTTTCTCCCAATAAAAAAGGAGCGGTATATCAAGTTAATCTTGATACATATTGACAACGGCAACAACGTCTGATAACGTATTAAAGAGCATTACTATTCGTCGTCCTTCCTAATATACGAGCGGTAGTGATGCTCTTCTTTTTTTTCTGAATTTTCTCCTCTTTCCCTTCCTTACAAATGCATGAGTGTAATGGGAATCGCCAGATTTTTCTTGGTAAGATTTGCAAACTGATTCTTCACGAATATAATAAAATCTTTTCTTGTTGAAATGCGAATATCAAGCCGCTTGCCCGCTGTCTTTATTTGAAATCTGTCATTCCTCATACTTTTAACTATAAACAAGAGCTCTCTGCTTGTCAAGTCCTATAGAAAAAAACATTATTCCTATAGGACAGCTTATAATAATATATACGTAAAATAGAGCCTTAAATCGGTCTTATTCTGTATACATAAAAAATGTGGATAACTTTAGACTTCTTGCAGGAGTTTTTTTATGAATACTTTAAGCCTCTGTCCGTAAGTCTGCAGAAGATCTTTTTGTTTATCTGATGAAGTATAGAGCGCTCCGCCATTCATTTCATAGTCAAAAATCCTCTTTTTAATATCTCCTTTAAAAAGAAGGTATAAGTGTCCTACTATAAATTTATATAGCGATTGTATTTTCCCCTCTTTTTTTATCCGGCGAAATGAAAATGTTATTTTTACTTTTGGCAGAAATCTTGCCTTAACTCCCCACTCATAAGCTTTCCTTATAATACTGTGGTCTTCCGCAACAAACAATTTACTGTCAAATCCTCCTATTGAAAGGAAAAAGTTCCTCTCTAATATCATCCCTCCGACTGATCCGAATGGCTTTCCGATTGATTGAGAAATATCAATAAGATAATTGGCCAGCTGATAAAACATCTTTACTTCGGGACTCTTGTCTTCAGGTAAGACATAGGGAAGAAATACCAATCCTTTTTTGGAAAGAATTGTCCTTTTAAGATTGTGAATAAATCCTCTGTTAATACGGCAGTCCGCATCCAAAAAAATGAGATATTCTCCCCGCGCTCTTTTTCCCCCCAAATTTTTCTGCACAGAAACATTGCGCTTATCAGATTCGATCAGTGCAATGAAAAGCTTCTTTGAAAATGAAAGAGCTTTCTTCTGTGTCAAATCTTCTGATTTTCCATCAACAACGATGACTTCAAATTCATTGTTGCTTTGTTGTATAAGATCATTTAAAAGATGCGGAAGATATTTTTCTTCATTCAATGTCGGGATGATGATGGAAAAAAAGGGCTTCATGGCAATTATTATAGCATTTGTTACAATAATAGGAATGAAAGTATCCGTTGTTATTCCGACCTATAACGAAGAAAAATATATAGGACAATGCCTGCAAGGCTTTATAGATCAGGAGGAAAAAGCCGATGAGATTATTGTTGTTGATAATAACAGTACAGATGCAACCGCAGATACTGCAAAAAAATTCAAAGTAACAGTAATAAAAGAGTTAAAACAAGGCGTTATTCCTGCAAGAGATAGAGGGTTCAATGCCGCCCGCTTTGATATTATTGCGCGCTGCGACGCCGATACGATTGTTCCGCCCGACTGGATAAAAAA